>NZ_JAFLNG010000399.1 GCF_017427025.1 Streptomyces sp. FH025 | reverse complement strand
CTCCAGGTGCGGATCCTGGTGGGCGCCGCCCCGCTCTACAACGCCAACGTCCTGCCCTCGCGCTACCGCGACGAACTGGTCTCCCGGCTCGGTCCGGCGGCCGACTCGGTGACGCTCACCGTCGCCTCGATGACCACCTCCCGCACCGCCTTCTCCTGGAACCACTCCAAGCTGCTGGTGGTCGACGGGCGCAGCGTGATCGCCGGCGGCATCAACGGCTGGAAGGACGACTACCTCGACACCGCCCACCCGGTCTCCGACGTCGACCTCGCGTTGAACGGCCCGGCCGCCGGCTCCGCCGCCCGTTACCTGGACACCCTCTGGGAGTGGACCTGCGGGCGCACCGGCCTGCTCGACAACGCCTGGTTCGCCTCCACCGGCGGCGCGGCCTGCCGACCCTCGCTGGAGCGCGACCTCAACCCGGTCCCGTCCGCCACCGGCACCCTCCCGGTGCTCGCGGTCGGCGGCCTGGGCGTGGGAATCAAGGACCGCGACCCCTCCTCCCGTTACCGCCCCGCCCCGGCCGAGGCCACCTGCGGCCCGGTGTCCCTGCACGACAACACCAACGGCGACCGCGACTACGAGACGGTCAACCCCGAGGAGAACGCGCTGCGCGCGCTGGTGGCGAGCGCCACCGACCACATCGAGATCTCCCAGCAGGATCTCAACGGAACCTGCCCGCCGATGCCCCGCTACGACGCCCGCCTCTACGACGCGCTGGCCGGCAAGCTCGCCGCCGGGGTGAAGGTGCGCATCGTGGTCAGCGACCCGGCCAACCGCGGCACCGTCGGCAGCGGCGGCTACTCACAGATCAAGTCGCTGAGCGAGATCAGCGACGTGCTCAAGGCCCGGCTGACCGCCCTCACCGGCGACCGGGCCAAGGCCGGCGCGGCGCTGTGCGGCAACCTCCAGCTCGCCACCTTCCGCGCCGCCCCCACCGCCACCTGGGCCGACGGTCACCCGTACGCGCTGCACCACAAGCTGGTGTCGGTGGACGGGTCCGCCTTCTACATCGGCTCCAAGAACCTCTACCCGGCCTGGCTGCAGGACTTCGGCTACGTCGTCGAGGACGGGACGGCCGCCGCCCAGCTGGACCGCGACCTGCTGGCGCCCGAGTGGCGCTACTCGCAGGCCACCGCCACCGTCGACTGGGCCACCGGCCGCTGCCAGGCCTGACCGGCCCGACGTGCGGGTCCTGTGTCGGCCGGACGGCGCACCGTCAGGCAAGCGGCCCAGCTCCGCGAGCGCTCCCCGCGCCGGGCTGGTGAGCTGTGCGGGGAGTCTGAGAGCCGACCGGCCTCCCGCAGCATCTGGAGGAGGAATCCGTGCCGGAGCCGACGACGTCGTACGCCGACCTGCGTGCCCTGGTGATCAACTGCACGCTCAAGCGCTCCCCGGAGCGCAGCCACACCCAGGGTCTGATCGACGTCAGCACCGGCATCCTGGAACGCCAGGGCGTCGCGGTCGACGTCCTGCGGGCGGTGGACCTCGACATCGCGACGGGCGTCTGGCCGGACATGACGGAGCACGGCTGGGAGACCGACGAGTGGCCGGTGATCTACTCGCAGGTGATGGCCGCCGACATCCTCACGCTGGCCGGGCCCGTATGGCTGGGGGACAACTCGTCGGTGATGAAGAAGGTCATCGAGCGGCTGTACGCGTGCTCCTCGATCCTCAACGAGCGCGGCCAGTACGCCTACTACGGCCGGGTCGGCGGCTGCCTGATCACCGGCAACGAGGACGGCGCCAAGCACTGCGCGATGAATGTCCTCTACAGCCTCCAGCACCTCGGCTACACCATCCCGCCCCAGGCCGACGCCGGCTGGGTCGGCGAGGCCGGTCCCGGCCCGTCCTACCTCGACCCCGGCTCCGGCGGCCCGGAGAACGACTTCACCAACCGCAACACCACCTTCATGACCTGGAACCAGCTCCACCTGGCCCGCATGCTGAAGGACGCCGGCGGCATCCCGGCCCACGGCAACCAGCGCTCGGAGTGGGACGCCGGCTGCCGCTTCGACTTCGAGAACCCCGAGCACCGCTGAGCCGCCGGTCATCTGTGTGATGGGGCTGGAGCGCCGGCCAGTTGTGCTTGCTCGCTCTGCGATGGAAACGCCTCAGCGGACGAGGTCCTGCGGGCCCACCGTGTCAACGCGGCCCGCTCCTCGTCGGACAGCAGCAACGGCGTCAAGGCCGGACCACGACGACGCACCGGGAGTAGAAGAGCTCACACACAACCAACGACGGATCTCCGGCGCAGGACACCAGGAGGAGCCCCCACGACCGATCGCGGAGCCGTGCGGCTGTCCAGGCCGCGGGACCGAGGAATATGCCGAGATCCCTGGTGCGGGCCATTGCCACCGTGCTGTCGCCACCGTTGAGTGGGGGCATGACCACCCCTGGGTACGCGGCCGCCGAGCGGGTCGTCCTGCGGATCGCCGCCCTCCCCGTCGGCGCTCTCGACCCACTGGGTCCGCGGGCCGCCCGGTGCGACCCGGACGGGACCGACGAGGAGCTGGCCGCGTACGTGACGGCCCTGGCTTCCCATCCGGTGCTGCGCGAGGCGGTGGAGCTGGCGAGCGACTCGCTCGCGTCGGCGCTGCGGCAGATCGAGCAGGGCCGGGTGCCGCGGCGCGGGCGGCTGGTCGCGGTGGCCGTGGCCCTGACGAAATACGCCCTGCGGATCACCCGGCGCCCGACCCCCTTCGGAACCTTCGCCGGGGTCGCCTTCGCGGAGCTGACGCCCGCACCCTACGCGCGGGTCGGCGAAGCGCACCGCAAGTCGGTGCGCCCGGACGCCGAGTGGTTCGTGGGGGTCGTCGACGCGTGCGTGGCGGCGGGTGGGCCGGTCGGCGACGCGCAGGTCGTCGTCAACGACCTGTGCCGGATCCGCGGCGACCGGCTGCACCTGCCGTGGGCGGCACCGGCGGACGGCGCCACGGCGGGGCGGGAGCGATCGGTCCGGCTTGGCCCTGCGGTCCGGTTCGTGTTCGAGCGCGCGGCGCTGCCCGTGCGGTTCTCCACCCTGGCTGGGGAACTGGTGGAGCGCGGGCTGGCACCTGCACCGCAGTGGGCCGACCTGCTGCTGCGCCGACTGGTCGCGGCACGGTTCCTGCTCACCTCCCTGACGGCCGAGGTGATCGGCGCTACCGCGCTGGACGAACTGCGGCTGCGCGCCGTCCCGGGGACGCGGGCCGTGCCGGCCGGGGCGCGGGAAGCGCTGGAGGCCTACGCCCGCACGCCGCCGGGTGACGGGCGCGAGGAGCTGCGCCGGGCGAAAGCGGTGCTGCGCGGGGTCCGCGAGTCGGGGCCTCCGCCGCTCCAGGTCGACGTGCGGGCGGACGCCGCGGTGGGCCTGCCGCCCGCTGTCGGCCGCGAACTGGAGCACCTGGCGGCCTCGCTGTGGCGGATGTCGCCGCACCACGGAATCCTGCCGCACCTGGACGCCTATGCCGCGGCTTTCACCGAGCGGTACGGCGACGGGTTGTCGGTGCCGTTGCCCGAACTGACCGACCCCCACCGGGGCCTGGGGCTGCCGGATACCGCCCGGCCGGCGGCGCACCGTCGGCCGCGGCCGGGCGGGGAGCGGGACGCGGCACTGGCCCGGCTGGTGCACGACGCGGTGCGCGACGGCGGCCGGGAGGTCCTGCTGGGGGAGGAGACGCTGCGGCGGCTGGAGGTCGCGCACGACGGCGAACCGGGCCCCGCGTCGCTCGAACTGTTCGTCCAGGTCCTCGCGCGGAGCGTGCCGGAACTGGCGGCGGGTGACTTCACGTTGCTGCTGTCGCCGTCCGGCGGCTCGGAGAGCGCGGGCGCCTCGGCGGGACGCTTCGCCGGCCTCCTCGGGACCCGCGAGGTCGCGGCCCTGGTGGCGGAACCCGCACCGCCCGGGGCACTCCGCGCCCAGGTGATGTTCGAACCGGCCGGCGCACGGCACCGCAACATCAGCCAGGTGCCCCGGCTGCTGGACCAGGTCCTGCCGGTCGGGGTCTTCGCCGACCGGTCGGCCCCCGGCACGCTGGACTGGCGGCGGCTGGCCGTCGTCGCCGACCGGGGCCGGCTGCGGCTGGTGGAACCGGAGCGCGGCCGGGAGATCGTCGTGCGCAAACCGCACCTGCTGAGCGCGACCGCGGCGCCGCCGCTCGTGCGGTTCCTGCTGGAGCTGTCCACGGTGCGTCAGGCGACCTGGTCGCCGTGGCGCTGGGGGGCGATGGACGCCCACCCGTTCCTGCCGCGGGTGCGGCACGGGCGCGTGGTGGTCACCCCGGCCCGGTGGCGGCCGGCACCGGGCATGCTCGGCCCGGACGTCCCGGCGGCACGGTGGCGGGCGGCCTTCGAGGAGTGGCGGTCGTCGCTGGGCGTGGCCCGGCACGTGCTCGCGGCGGCCGGGGACCGGGTCTGCGCGCTCGACCTGGACGAACCGCTGCACCGCGAGGTGCTCCGGCAGGAGCTGCGCGACGGCAGCGTCGAGGTGCAGGAGGACCTGGCGTCCGCCCCCGATGCCTTCGGCTGGCTCGGTGGGCACGCCCACGAGATCGCGGTGTCACTGACCCGGCTGCCCGATCCCGCGGCGCAGCCGGCCCGGCCCGCCCCGGTGCCGCCGGTCTCGCCCGTGCCCCTCCACAGCCCCGGCGGGGAGTGGCTGTACGTCAAGCTGTACGCGGCCGCGCAGGAGCACGATCGGCTCCTGGCCGGACCGTTGGGGCGCCTCCTGGAGGCGGTGCGGGAGTCGGGGCACACCGACCGCTGGTTCTTCACCCGGTACCAGGATCCGGCCCCGCACCTGCGGCTGCGGCTGCACGGCGATCCGGCGGTGCTGCTGCGCGAGGTGCTGCCGACGCTGCACGCGGGCCTGACGCGGCTGCGGGAGGCAGGGCTGGTCGGCGACTGGGTGCTCGACGGCTACCGCCCGGAGCAGCAGCGCTATGGCGGCCCGGCGGCCCTGGCACTGGCGGAGGAGGTCTTCGCCCTCGACAGCCGGGCGGCGCTCGGCCTGATTCCGGTGTGCGCCGCGGGCGGCGACGGCCTGCCGTCGGAGATCGTGGCGGCGGCGCAGCACGGCGTCCTGCTCGACGCGCTGGGTGATTGGCCGTGGTGGGAGTGGGTGGACCGCCAGTACCCCAACACCGAGGAAGGCCGGCGGTTCTACCGGCGCCACCGGGCGGCGGCGCTCACCCGGATCGTTCCGGGCCGCTGCCTGCAGGCGTTCGGCGGGCTGCCGGGAGCCGGGGCGGTGGCGAGGCTGTGGGCGCGGAGCGGTGCGCCGCGCCGTTTCGGCGAGGCCGTGATCGGCGCGCCGCTCGACGAGCGGACCTCGGTGGCCGTCGACGGGCTGCTGCACATGCAGCACAACCGGCTGATCGGCCCGGATCGTGGGCACGAGACCCGCACGCTCGCGGTGCTGCGGGGCGTGGCACGCGACCACCTCGGCAGCCTGCGCCACCGGAACGCCGGCCCCGGTTGACCGGCGGGGTGGGGGTCAGTGGAGCTGGTGCCGCACCAGCCGGGCGAACGGGCCGTCGGCGTCGGCCATCAGCGCGGCAGGCGTGCCCTGTTGGACCACTCGGCCGGCGTCGAGCACGATGACGTGGTCGGCGTTCACGATGGTGGAGAGCCGATGGGCGATGACGATCCTGGTCGCCCGCTGCCGCAGCGTACTGTCGGCGACGACCGCCTGGGTCACGTTGTCGAGCGCGCTGGTGGCCTCGTCGAAGAACAGGATGCGGGGCTGCCTGATCAGCGCCTGGGCGATGGCGAGGCGTTGCCGCTGTCCGCCCGACAGGGCGCCGCCGTCGCTCAGCAGCGTCTGCATGCCCATCGGCATGGCGGCGATGTCCTCGTCGAGTCCGGCGAGCCGGGCGGCCTGCCACGCCTCCTCCAGGGTGTGACCGCGTTCGGCCGTGATGGCCTGCAGGATGGTGCCGTCGAGCGGCCGTGCGTGCTGGGTGACCACGCCGCACTGCCGCCGGACGGCGGTGCCGTCCAGGGTCGCCAGGTCGCGGCCGTCGTAGCGGATCACGCCCGAGGACGGCTGCTCGAAGCCGAGCAGCAGGCGCAGCAGGGTCGACTTGCCGCAGCCGCTGGGGCCCACCACGGCGAGCATCTCCCCGGGACCCACCCGCAGGCAGACGTCCCGCAGCACCGGTACGCCGGGTTCGTAGCCGAAGGACAGGTGCTCCACGGTGATGTCACCGGCGAGCTGTCCAGGCGCTTCCGCGTCCGCGCCGGCCTCCAGCGGGTGCGCGAGCAGCGGGCGCAGCCGGGTGAACAGCGGGACGGCGGCCAGGGCCGAGTTCAGCGCGACGGCGACCTGCACGGCGCTGCTGACGGCCACCGAGAGCGAGGCGTAGAACGACAGGAACCGTGCCTCGGAGACCCCGGCGCCGATGGGACCGGACGCCAGGAAGACGACGGTCGCACACAGCGGCGGGTAGCAAGCGGCCAGCACGGCCACTGTGTTCTGCAGGCGCACCGCCCGGCGGGTCGCCCACTGCTGGTCGCGGTAGCGTTCCGCCCAGTCGGCGACGACGCGGTCCTCCGCGCCGGCCACCCGGATCTTGGTGTGCGCGCGCAGCAGGTGGAAGACCCGGTCGGTCACGGCACTGCTGCGGGCCAGCAGTGCCTCCTGGGCCCGGGCCTGCAGGAGACCGAGCCGGCCGAGCACGGCGACGGCGGCGAGGATCGGCCCGGTCGCGACCAGGGCGAGTGGCAGGCTGATCCAGTACATCAGCGCCAGGCCGACCACGACGGCCACGGCCGAGTGCAGCATCAGGGAGGTCAGGCCCGCCAGCGCGGTGCGCCCGGCCAGGACGCCGAGGACGGTCTGGGCGAGCTCGCCGGTGGAGCGGCGGCTGAAGAAGCGCACCGGCAGCCGCAGCAGCCGGTCCCACAGCGCCGCTTGGGCGGTGGCCTCCAGCCGTCCCTCCAACCGCAGCAGGGCGGCGTTCTCGACCACCCCGAAGACCGCCGACGCCAGGCCGGCCGCGACCAGCGCCAGGCACAGCTGCGTGATGCTGCCGGTGCGCCCGGCGGGCACGTAGGAGCCCAGGACGGTGCCGGTGGCCAGCGGTACGAGGGAGGCCAGGAGCACGGCGGCGAGCGCGGCTGCGACCATGCGGGCGATGTCGGCCCGCGAACCGCGCATCGCGTGCCGCAGCAGGTCGCGCAGCCGCAACGGCCCGGCGGGCAGCGGGCGGTGGAAGGTGACGGCGGTCCGCT
>NZ_JAFLNG010000398.1 GCF_017427025.1 Streptomyces sp. FH025 | reverse complement strand
AGCCAGTCGGTGAGGGCGGCGGTCAACTCGCGCTGGCCCGGGTCGACGGCGCCCCAGGCGACGTAGCCGTCCGGGCGGATCAGCAGGACGGTGTCGGCGAGCTTGCCGTGCGGGTCGGCGGGGGCGGCGGAGACCATGCGGTCCGCCCAGGGCTCGGCGGCGGCCAGTTCGTCATTGCTGACCAGCACGAACTTCCCGGCGCGCAGCGCCTCGTAGAGCCGCTCGGGGCCGGCCGGCTCGCCCTCGGCGGGCTTGCTCAGCGCGGTCAGCCGCAGGTCCGGGACGCGCTTGCCGACCTGCGGGTGGGCGTCCTTGGGGGCCGGGTAGGAGATGTCGATGCCGGAGACCAGCCGGGCGCCGCGCTCGGTGAGCAGGTCGAGGTGGCTGCCGAGCGCGCTGAGCGCCCCGCGCAGGGCGCGGGTGGGGGCGGACTCGGCGAGCGCGAGCCGGATCAGCGCGCCGGAGGTGCGCAGCACCATCCGGCCGACCGGGTGCCGCTCGCTCTGGTAGGTGTCGAGCAGCGCGTCGGTGGCCCGGCCCCGGAGGGCGGCGGCGAGCTTCCAGGACAGGTTGGCGGCGTCCTGGAGGCCGGTGTTCATGCCCTGGCCGCCGGCCGGGGAGTGGCAGTGGGCGGCGTCGCCGGCCAGGAAGACCCGGCCGGAGCGGTAGTTGGGGGCCTGGCGCTCGTCGCTGTGGAAGGTGGAGCTCCAGCGCACGTCGTGCAGGCCGTAGTCCTCGCCGGTGGTGGCCCGGACGATGGCGGTGAGCTCCTCCGGCGTGGGGGTGGTGCCGTCCGAGCGCTGGGCGTGGCGGTCCCAGGCGATGATCCGGTACCAGCCGTCGCCGAAGGGGGCGATGAAGGAGAAGCCGGCCTCGTTGGCGCCGACGGTGATCGCCTGGGCGGGTTCGTGCTCCAGCCGGACGTCGGCCAGGGAGACGGAGTCCACCACGGACTCACCGGGGAAGGGGATGCCGAGCAGCTCGCGGACGGTGGAGCGGACGCCGTCGGTGCCGACCGCGTACCGGGCGCGGTGGCTCCGCCCGTCCTTCGTCTCCAGGGTCACGCCCTCGGCGTCCTGGTTCAGCCCGGTGACCTCGGCGCCGCGCACGATCACGGCCCCGGCCCGCTCGGCGCGCTCCTGGAGCAGCCGTTCGACGTTGTACTGCGGGGTGATCAGGACGAACGGGAAGCGGGTGGGCAGCGACTGGAGGTCGATGGCGACGCGGTCGAACATCGTCAGCGCGCCGAGCGGGCGGCCGGTGGCGATCAGCTCCTCGGCCAGGCCGCGGGCGTCCAGCAGCTCCAGGCTGCGGGCGTGCACCGCGAAGGCCCGGGTGAGGTTGGACTCGGCCGCCCGCTTCTCCAGGAGGGTGACGCCGACTCCGGCGGCGGCGAGGTCGCCGGCCAGCAGCAGTCCGGTCGGTCCGGCGCCGACGATCAGGACGTCGGTTTCGGTCGTCGGCTTGACGGCCATGTATCAGCTCCCGTTGTTCAGAGGGCGGTTGGACGCCGTTCCCGGCGTTCTCCCAGCCTCCATCATCGCGGGCGCTGTGGAAGGTGTGAACCGCCGGGCCCCCGGTGGCGGACGGCCACCGGGGGCCCGGCTTCACTCGTGGGTCGGGTGTGGGTCAGGCGTGCCGGCGGACCTCCACCGTACGGAACCGGTTGGCGACGAACGCGCCGTCGCAGTAGGCCGAGTTGGCGGCCGGGTTGGCGCCGGTGCCGTGCAGGTCGGAGAAGGCGGCGGTCTGGTTGGGGTAGACGCCGCCGGTGAGGTTGAGCGAGAGCGAGACGCCGGCGTCCAGCGCCGCGTCGACCAGCAGGGCCTCCACCTCGGGCGAGGTGGTGTAGCCGGTGGCCGTCATGGCGCCCTGCTCGCGGACCGTGGTGCGCAGCAACTCGACGGCGGCGGCGGTGGATTCGACGGCGACGGCGAAGGTGACCGGGCCGAAGCACTCGGTGCGGAAGACCGAGCGGTCGTCCGGCTTGTCGGCGTTGAGCTTGACCAGCGCCGGGGTGCGGACGGTCGCGCCGGGGAAGTCGGGCGAGGTCACCGCGCGCGGGGCGAGGGCGAGTTCGCCGTACTCTCCGCCGGCCGCGGCGGCCGAGCGCTGCAGCACGCCCGGGTTGACCACGGCACCGAGGATGGCGGCGGCGCGGGCGTCGTCGGAGAGCAGGCCCTCGATGGCGGCGGCGAGGTCGCCGACGACCTGGTCGAAGGACTTGTCGCCCTGGTCGGTGGCGATGCCGCCGCGCGGGATCAGCAGGTTCTGCGGGGTGGTGCACATCTGGCCGCTGTAGAGCGAGAGCGCGAAGGCCAGGTTGCCCAGCATGCCCTTGTAGTCGTCGGTGGAATCGATCACCACCGCGTTGACGCCGGCCTTCTCGGTGTAGACCTGCGCCTGCCGGGCGTGCTCCTCCAGCCAGTCGCCGAAGGCGGTGGAGCCGGTGTAGTCGATCAGCTTGATCTCGGGCCGCACGGCGAGGGCCTGGGCGACGGTGCCGCCCTCGTGCTCGGCGGCCAGGCAGACCAGGTTGGGGTCGAAGCCAGCCTCGGCGAGTACCTCGCGGGCGGTCCGCACGGTCAGCGCGAGCGGCAGGACGGCCCTCGGGTGCGGCTTGACCAGCACCGGGTTGCCGGTGGCCAGGGAGGCGAACAGGCCCGGGTAGCCGTTCCAGGTGGGGAAGGTGTTGCAGCCGATCAGCAGCGCGAGGCCGCGCGGGACGACGGTGAACTCCTTGGTCATCACCAGCGGCTCGCGCTTGCCCTGCGGCTTGGTCCAGTCGGCGCGCCGCGGCAGCCGGGTCTGCTCGGCGTAGGCGTAGGCGACGGCCTCCAGGCCGCGGTCCTGGGCGTGCGGGCCGCCGGCCTGGAAGGCCATGCCGTAGGCCTGGCCGGTGGTGTGCATGACGGCCTGGGCGAACTCGTGGGAGCGGGCGTTGATCCGGTGCAGGATCTCCAGGCTGACGGCGGCGCGCTCCAGCGGGGTGGCGGCGGCCCAGGCGGGCTGGGCGGCGCGCAGCGCGGAGATCAGCGACTCCGGGGTGGCGTGCGGGTAGGTGATGCCCAGCTCGACGCCGTACGGGGAGGCCTCGCCGCCGACCTGGTCGCCGTCGGTGGGGTGGCCGTCGAGGACGAAGGGCTTGCCGAGCAGGGCGTCGAAGGCGGCCTTGCCGTCCGCCGCACCGCTCTCGCCGTACGCCTTCGGGAACTCGGGGTACGGGGACCAGTAGTCGCGCTTGGCGGCGGCGGCGAGCGCGGCGTCCAGGGTGGCCTGGTGGCGCTCGACCAGCTCGCTGACGAGGGGGTGGGTGACCGCTGCGGACATCTGTGCGCTCCTCAGAGGGGAGGACGGGACACGCACAGAGTAACCGAACGATCGGTCGGCTCAAGAGGGTGCGGCGGACGGATCGCGGCAAAAGAACGGGGGGCGCGTCCATACGGGACGCGCCCCCCAGGGGTCGGACGGGGCCGGTCTACGGCACGCCGAGCTCGAAGATCACGTATCCGGCGTACCAGCCCGAGGCCACCGCGCCGGAGCCCAGCACGGCGGCCAGCACCGGCCAGCTGAGCTTGCGCATCCCCACCGCGAGCGCGATGAACAGCGGGAACGCCGGCAGCAGGTAGCGCGAGACGTTGCCGAAGATGCCCAGGCTGCCGAGCACCGAGACGATCGTCGCCAGGGTGTAGGCGGTCAGCACCAGCGGCGGGCGCAGCCGGACGAGCAGCACGATCAGCACCGGCAGGCTGAGCACGATCAGGGTGGCCAGGAGGTCCGGCACCGGGAAGGCGAAGGGGTAGTCGTTGCGGCCCAGCAGCACCCCGCGGATCGCGTGCCAGGTGCCCTGCCCCCAGTCGAAGTAGTGCAGCCAGGCGTCGTGCTGCAGCCGGAAGTAGCCGCCCCACTCGCCCGTCCGCCAGCCCACCCAGGCCACGTAGCCGAGCAGGCCGATCGGGGCCAGCAGCATCGCGGCCAGCGGGCGCAGGACGCCGCTCTCCCGCCGGTACAGCTCGACGATCGCGGCCAGGCCGACCGCGCCGATCAGCGCCGCCGAGGTCGGACGGTTGAGCCCGGCGACCAGGGTGATCACCCCGGCCGCGATCCACTGCTTGGTCATCACGAAGTAGCAGGCCCAGGCGGCCAGCGCGACGAACAGCGAGTCCGAGTAGACCGCCCACTCGGCGCCCGAGCCCGGCGCGATCGCCCAGATCCCGGCCGCGATCACGCCCGCCCGGGGGCCGGACATCCTCTCCACCACGGCGTAGATCCCGGCGGCCGCGAACAGCGAGGCCACCACCGAGACCAGCATCCCGGCGCCGTACAGGCCGAGGCCGGTGACGTCCGAGGTCAGCCGCATCAGGCCCGGGTAGAGCGGGAAGAAGGCGGCCGAGTTCTGCTCGACGTTGAAGCCGACCGGTCCGTTCGGGATCGCGACCAGCGCCGGGTGGTAGCCGAACTGCGCGACCTGCTGGTACCACCAGCCGTCCCAGCTGGCCACCACGTCCCAGGGGTTGGCGCCGCCGCCGAACCGGGCCGGCTTGGTGGCGTAGTCGCCGGCGAAGGTGAGCAGCTTCATGAAGACGGTGAAGCCGATCAGCTTCAGCACCGCGTAGCACCACACGGCAGGCCCGAAGCGGACCACCAGGGCCCGGCCGCGCTCCTGCCAGCCCTGCGGGACGTCCTCCGGGCCGCCGCTGCGCTGTTCGGGCACGTCGGAGGCGACTGCCGGTATTGCGTTCATCAGCCGTGGACCCCAGCCTGCTGGACGTGGACGATCGTCCGCAGAGTCTAGGCGGTCCGCCCCCGCCCTGGCATGGACCAATCTGACCGGATCGGACCGGAGCGGGCCGCGGCGGGACCGGCCGACCCGATCGCGTACCGCGTACGGCGGCCGGGGATACTCGGAGGATGGCCGATCACACCACGCGCACCGCCTACACCGTGGAGTCACTGCTCGCGGTGACCGTCGACGTGTTCAACGAGCGCGGCTACGACGGCACCTCGATGGAGGACCTGTCCCGGGCGGCCGGGATCTCCAAGTCCTCCATCTACCACCACGTCCGCGGCAAGGAGGAGCTGCTGCGGCTGGCCGTCGGGCGGGCGCTGGACGGGCTGTTCGCGATCCTGGCCGAGCCGGCCGCGGTCGAGGGCCCGGCGGTGGAGCGGCTGGAGCACGTGGTGCGGCGCACCACGGAGGTGCTGCTGGCGGAGTTGCCGTACGTGACGCTGCTGCTGCGGGTGCGCGGCAACACGGCCACCGAGCAGTGGGCACTGGAGCGGCGGCGGGACTTCGACCACCAGGTGGCCGAGCTGCTGCGGGCGGCGGTGGCGGACGGCGCGCTGCGCGCGGACGTGGAGCCGCGGCTGGCCACCCGGCTGCTGTTCGGGATGATCAACTCGATCGTGGAGTGGTACCGACCGGGCCTCAAGGCGGCCGACGGCGTGGCGGACGCGGTGGTCCACCTGGCCTTCGACGGGCTGCGGGCCCGCTGACCCCTTGGGTCATCCGCTGACCCCTCGAGTCAGTCCGGGGGGACCTGGTCGGTCTCCTCGAAGATCAGCATGGTCCTGGTGCCCAGCACCTGCGGGATGGACTGGATGCGGTTCAGCACCAGCTCCCGCAGGGCCCGGTTGTCGGCGGTGTGCACCAGCAGCAGCACGTCGAAGTCCCCGCCGACCAGGGCGATGTGGGCGACCCCGGGCAGTTCCAGCAGCTGCTCGCGCACGGTGCGCCAGGAGTTCTGGACGATCTTCAGGGTGATGTAGGCGGACGCGGCCTGCCCGGCCCGTTCGTGGTCCACCCTGGCGGTGAAGCCGCGGATGACGCCGTCCTCGACCATCCTGGAGATCCGGGCGTACGCGTTGGCCCGGGACACGTGCACCCGCTCGGCCACCGAGCGGATGGAGGCGCGACCGTCCTGCTGCAGCAGCCGCAGGATCGACCGGTCGACCCGGTCGAGTCTGGACATCTGTTCAGCCGACATGACCCCCCACCCCCACCGATTGGACGCACTGCCACCAGTCGACCGCCGCTCAGGCCGAATGTCCACCACCTTGTCACGCTTCTGGTCAAGATGAACAGACGACCGAACAATCGGTAGGGAGCCCCCGAGACCCCTGGAGGTGCCCCGAGATGACCGTTCTCGACCACAGACACCACACGGGCGTGCCCGGCTGGCTGCCCGGGGCCACCGCCCCGCGCACCGATCCGGCCCCGCTCCTGCCGGACGTCTCCCCCGTCCGGGTGCTCGGCACCCCCGGGCTGGAGAAGTACGACCCCGCGCTGCTGCGCGAGCTGTACCGCCGCCTGGTCGTCGGCCGGCGGTACAACCAGCAGGCCACCACCCTCACCAAGCAGGGCCGCCTCGCCGTCTACCCGGCCTCCACCGGCCAGGAGGCCTGCCAGGTCGCCGCCGCGCTGGTGCTCGGCGAGCGCGACTGGCTCTTCCCCAGCTACCGCGACACCCTCGCCGTGGTCTCCCGGGGCGTCGACCCGCTGGAGGCGCTGACCCTGCTGCGCGGCAACGCCCACACCGGCTACGACCCGCGCGCCAGCCGCACCGCCCCGCTCTGCACCCCGCTCGGCACCCAGGCCCCGCACGCCGTCGGGCTGGCGCACGCCGCCCGGCTGCGCGGCGAGCCGGTGGTCGCGCTGGCCATGCTCGGCGACGGCGGCACCAGCGAGGGCGACTTCCACGAGGCGCTGAACTTCGCCGCCGTGCTCGGGGCCCCGGTGGTCTTCCTGGTGCAGAACAACGGCTACGCGATCTCCGTCCCGCTCAGCGCGCAGTCCGCCGCGCCCACCCTGGCCCACAAGGCCGTCGGCTACGGCATGCCGGGCCGGCTGGTGGACGGCAACGACGCGCCCGCCCTGCACGGCGTGCTCACCGAGGCGGTCGAGCGGGCCCGCCGCGGCGACGGCCCGACCCTGGTCGAGGCGCTGACCTACCGCATCGAGGCGCACACCAACGCCGACGACGCCACCCGCTACCGCACCGAGCCCGAGGTGGCCGCCTGGCGGGAGCACGACCCGATCCTGCTGATGGAGCGTTCGCTGCGCGAACTCGACCTGCTGGACGACCGGTTGGTGCAGGAGGCGGCGGACGAGGCGGAGGCGCTGGCGGCCCGGATGCGGGCCGAGTTCCACGCCGACCCGGAACTCGACCCGATGGCGCTGTTCACCCATGTCTACGCCGAGCCGACCCAGCAACTACGGGAGCAGGCAGCCCAGTT
>NZ_JAFLNG010000397.1 GCF_017427025.1 Streptomyces sp. FH025 | reverse complement strand
ACGACGCCTTCGAGCTGCTGGCCCGGGTGGCCGGCGCCGAGCGCGTGCGGCGGGAGCCGGGGGCGGTGGCCGAGCTGGCCGAGGTGTGCGGCTACCTGCCGGTGCTGCTGCGGACGGCGGCGGGCAGGCTGGCAGCCCGGCCACAGTGGACGGTGGCCGAGCTGGTCCGGTGGCTCGCCCGCGCGTAAGTCACTGCGCGCGGGCGACGGCCACGGCGGGGAGCCGGCGTGCCTAGTCGATGCGGTAGCCGTACAGGTCGGACGACAGCTGGACGAAGTTGCCCGAGCCGGAGTGGGGGATCCGGTCGCCGCCCCAGGTGACGAAGACCGCGCCGTCGTCGCCGACGGTCAGCCTGGCGTGCGGGTGGCCGTAGGTTTTGAGGTCCCAGCAGTAGCCGCCGTTGGCGGAGTAGACGACGAGGTTTCCGTCGGACTGCATGACGGCCTTGTAGCCGCAGTTGTTGGTGCCGGTGGCCCAGACGGGCTTGTCGCCGTGGTAGATGACCAGGTTGCCGTCGGCCTGCATGATCATCCGGGCGCCGGCGGAGTCGAGGTGCCAGCCCGGGTAGAGCGGCTCGTCGTCCCAGATCGAGACGTAGTTGGTGCCCCGTTCGAGCGCCGCCTCCGCGGTGCCGGTGGCGGCCATGGTCCCGGCCAGGGCGAGTGCGGTGGTGGCGGCGGCCAGCGCGAGGCGCCGGAGGGTCTTCGTCGTCTTCATGTCCCCGTGGGTCTCTTCTCGTTCCTCGCGCCCGTGCTTGGGTGGGGGCGCCGTGCGGGAACGACGATGCCGGAGGGCGGTATACGTTCGATGAACGCCCGCTCGCCGGGGGCGGGAGTTCGGACCCGACCGAGGGAAGTGCGAGATGAACGACCGGCCGATGGGCGAACTGCCGTCCGCCCCCTACGTCATCGACGACACCCTGTTCGGCGAGATCACGGTCCGGATCGAGGGTCAGGAGCGGGTGATCGTCTCCGGGGAGAACATTCCCACCGCCGTCCTGGAACGCGACCCGGGCTGCGAGGTGGATCCGCACATCGCCATCGGCACCCGCGACGCCACCCACCTGACCTTGACCATCGACGGCACGCCGTCGAGGCTGCGGCCGGGCAAGGGGAAGCTCCTCCGGCAGACCTACCGGGTCTCGGCCGAGTACGACGGGGCCGTCTACGTGCTACTCCCCGACTCCATCCCCAGCAGCCGGCTCACCCGCGACGGCACGCGCCTCGGCGACTTCTCCAGCGACGGCGACGAGATCGTCATCGCGGAGTGGAAGGACGGTGTCCCCACCCGTCCCGCCGACGCCGCCATCGGCTACGTCCTCTCCTCCGCTTTCGGGACGGGCGGGCAGCCTACCTGGATGCTGTTCGCCGAAGCGGTCAGCGCGGTACTCCCCTGAAACACGGGGGCGCAGCGCCCCGCGGAAGCCGTATGAGGGCCGGGCCCGTACGGGATCGTTCTCCGTACTGGCCCTGCAACGTCACGCCCGGTGGGCTCAGTCGGCGGCACCGCGCTCCGGCGCCGTGAACGCCCGCTCGTCGGCCTCCGACGAGCGGGCGTCAGCGGTTCACGAATGGTCGAACATCGTGCTGAACAGCTCGGACGCGGTGGAGAGTTCGGTGCTCAGCCACTCGGCGGGCAGGCCGACGGGCAGCGCCCGGCGCATGCGCGGGTCGGTGAGTGCCTGCTGGACGAGCCGCTGCGCGAGCCCGAAGTAGGTCAGTTCGCGGACGGCGAAGGTCAGGTGCAGGGACGGGCCGTCGCCCACCGGGAACGGGGCGTGGATCCAGCCGCGCGGCACCCACAGGGCGTCGCCGGGGTGGAGGGTGGTCTCGACGTCGGCCGGCGTCGTGCGGACGTGCTGCCGTTGTTCGTCGGTGAACCCGGTCTTGGGGAAGCTCAGGTGCTCGGGGGTCGGGTTCTCGACGACGGGGCGGTGGAGCGGCCAGGTCTTGGCGCCCTCGACCTGGGCGACGAGGACGGGGTAGGAGTCCCAGTGGTGGCTCAAGCCCCGGGCGTTGGGTGGGGTGAGGTAGGCGCTGACGTGCATCGGGTGGCCGATCTCGGCGTGCAAGCCAGCGTGCAGGGCGGAGACGGCGGGGAAGACGCTCTGGATGTTCCGCAGGGAGATGGTGTCACCGGCGTCGTGGTGTTCCCAGATGGCGGAGGGGATGATGCGACCCTCCTCGACGTAACTGGCTTGGGGGGTGATCTCGCCGTCCCTGATCAGGACGATCTCGTCGGGCCGGATGCACCTGGCGTCGACGGTCGCGCGGATGTCGGCGATGGTGAGCGGTGGGCGTTCGTGCCACCGGCCGTGGTGGCTGGTGAGGGGCGTGGTCGGCCACGTGGAGAGGATGCGTGCCGGGTCGTCGACGAAGAGGTCGAGGGTCATGGGGCTCCGTTGACGGCGACGGCCCGAGGGGCTGGGCAGGGGATGGCGGGCCAGAGGCGGTTCGGGCAGCAGATCGCGGCCAGGTGCACGAAGCGCGGGCCGGTTTCTTGCTGCCAGTGCGCCCACACCACGTCCGAGCCGGCGGCCAAGGTTTCGGCGGCGAACGCGGTGCGCGCGTCGAGGGGGAGATGGTGGCGGTGTGGCGGGTTCTCCTCGTAGCGGGAGCTCAGCCAGGCGGCCGCGTCGGCGGGGGTCGAGGCGGTGGAGGAGATCAGCGAAGCCGGTTTCAGGAGCCACCAGCCAGTCATCATCGGCGGCAGGTTCGAGGTCCTGAAACCGGCGTCCGGTTCAGGGCGCCTCGGGGCCTCGTTCTTGAGCTGCTGGCCGTCTCCGGACCACAGATAGGTGTGCCAGTGCACCCGGGTTACCTCCGAGGGGAGTTGGCCGGGCCGCCCCGAGGCGTGGCTCGGGGCGGCCCGGAGAGGAGGTGGTGGGGTCAGAGCGTGATGCCCTCGGCCTGGGCGAAGCCGCGCACGAAGGTCACGAGCTCCGCCCGGCTGACCCGGATCGCGCCGTTGACGCCCGGGTTCTCCGAGTGGCCGAGGGCGAAGGAGTCGGCCATCCCCGGGACGGCGGCGACGGTCAGGCAGGACTCGTCGTTGTCGTTGCCCTGGTTGCCGCCGCAGTAGGAGCGGAAGTCGGCGCCGGTGAGGTCGGCCGCGTAGAGCGCGGTCACGTCCATGTGGTTCACAACCTTTCGTCGAGGAACGGTTGATCGGCGTGGCGACACGAGCCGGAGCATGAGCGTGGCCGAATTGGATGCGTGCGCCACGGAACACGGACGCTTCGAAGCTCACCTCTAGTGACGGTTCGGATCGTCCGCGTAACCAGCGTCGCGCGGGTGTGGGAAATCCCCGGCAGGATTTCTGAGGATTTCTCAGATCCAGCTTTCGGCGATGGAAGTGAGCAGCCGGCGGGCGTCGGAGTCGTACAGGGCGCTCGGCGCCAGCAGGTCGAAGACCTTGCGGTACTGGGCGACTTCCTCGGGCAGGGCCAGCCGCAGTTCGGCGCTGACCACCTCCACGACGACCTGCTGGTCGTCGAAGATGCAGAAGCCGTGCGCGGGGGAGACGGGAAGACGGGTGCGGAACGGCACGATGCCCAGACGGACCGCCGGAAGGGTGGTCGCGGAGACCAGGCGGTCGATCTGGGCGCGCATGACGTCGGCCGAGGCGGTGCCGTAGCGGAGGGCGGCCTCGGTGAGCAGGATGTGCCAGCGCCGGTTGCCGGGGGCGTAGAGGACTTCCTGGCGAGCAAGACGGGCGGCTACAGCGGCGTCCGTGTCCGGTGGGCTGTCATGGAGCCGGGCGTGCTCGTGGAAGCGGGCGGCGGCATAGTCGGCGGTTTGGAAGAGCCCCGGCACCCAGCAGGGCTCGAACACGCGGACGGTCTGTGCCGCGGCCTCCATGGCGGCCCAGGACTGCTGGATGGCCGCGTGGCCGTGCCGGAGCTCGTGGCGCCACTGCGCGTAGCGATTGTCCAGGTCGCGGAGGAGAACGACGAGTTCGTCGGCGGCGCCGGGATCGCCGCAGGCGCTGGTCCAGGCGCGGAGGTCGGCCACGGTGGGGGACTGGCGCCCGAGTTGGAGCTTGGAAACTTTGCTGGCGGGCCAGCCCAGGAGGCCTGCGAGGGTTCGACCGTCGAGCTCGGCCGCCGTGCGGATCGCCCGCAGGCGGCGGCCGAGCTCCAGACGGGCCTCGTGGACCTCTTGTCTTGCGGTGCTCAACGCGGCGGATGCTCCTTGACGAAGTCCTCGTACCGACGCGCGTGGTGGAAGGCGGCGTCGAGCCAGCGGGCGTGCTCGACGACCACCGCCGGGTCCGTCACGATCTCGGCTCCGAGCATCTGCCCGGCGTCGGTGAAGTGCAGGATCGCCAGTGTATGCGAGTCGAACAGCCAGAAGTCCCGGTCAGGCAGGGCGAGGTTGTTCGCGGTTGCGCGGTCGAGATAGCGGATGTCCTCGCCCGCGCGAGTGTTGTGCTCGGTCAGGAAGAGCTCGTAGCGCAGGTAGTCCGTCAGCTTGGGAGGAACGACGCGGACCCGGGCCACGGTCTTCCCGGCGTTGGTCTGCTCCCGCATGGTGTCCAGCCAGGGCGTGAACCAGCTGAGGTCGACGTCGGAGCCATCGAGGAACTGGTCGAAAGACTCCCGCTCGTTCTCGATGTCGTAGTGCGTGCGGGTTTCGAGACGCCGGGCCGTGTGGGCGAAGTCGCGAAAGAGGGCTTCGAAGTCGGCACCGGTCACCAGGTCGGACGGGGCCGGCGTGGGACGCGTGGGAGCGAACCGCTCCAGCAGCTGGCGGGGCACTTCGACGACGTCCTCGTCCTCGGCAAGATCGCGGAGGTCGTTGCGGATGGGATCGGCTGGGTCGATCCGCGAGCCCTGGACGACGACCGTGTCACGGTCGGTCTCGTAGACCGACGGGCAGCCGCCACCCCCGCTGGTGCTACCTGTGAACCGCAGCTTCATGGTTGCTCCTCCCGATAGAAATTTCTCCAAGTTTCGTTTGTGAGTGGGGAAGGCGGGAAGGCCAGAACCAGCCAACGGCGGTGGGTGAAACGAACCCTGCCCGCTCGCCGGGCGGCGAGCGGGCGGGGAAGGGGCGGTGGCTCAGACGAGGTGGTCGAACTCGCCGGCCTTGGCGCCGAGGATGAGGGCGTGGAGCTTGGCGGTGGTCGTGGTCACGACGATGCCGGGGTCGTCGGACTCGCGGAGGTGACGGATATCGCCCTCGCCGCTGGATAGTTCTACACAGTGACTGCCGTCGTCCGTGTCGCTGAACGACGATTTCTGCCAGCGGAGTTCGGACATTGTGCGCCCTTCATTCTTGCAGTAGGTACAGAAGGTGTTGGATCAACCCCCAGGAGTCTCGTGAATCATCCTGCATCGACCTATCGGCCGTGATGGCAGGTAGGGCGATCTGGCTCAACTGCTCGAAGCGGTCACGGTAGCTGGCGATCGAGGCTTGATCGACGAGGTACTCGGCACGAGTTGGTCCATCCAGGATGACCGTGGACAGCGGGGCCGAGCTGGGGGCGCAGATGAGAAACGAGTTTGCGCGTGGGGGCTTCTTTGGGACCGTGAACGGCAGTACTTGGACAGTGATGTTGGGCAGCTCTGAAATGGCGAGCAGATGCTTCAACTGGGCCCTCATCACGGCCTTCCCCGGAAAGTGCATGAGCAGTGCAGCTTCGTGGATGACGAACCGGAACTGTCGTTGGCGTTCGTCGGTCAGGATGCGCTGACGCTCGATGCGGAACCGGACTGCAGCATCGGTCGCCTGCCTCCGCTCGGGATAGGCATCCTCGAACATTGCTTCCGTGTATTCGGGTAGCTGCAGATAGCCGGGGATGTAGAAGGTTTCATAGTTGTCCAGGGAGGCCGCCCGAGCCTCCGTTTCGGCCAGATCGAGTGCCCTGGGCGTGACCTGATCCTTGAACGTGGACCACCAGCCCTTGCCGTCACTTGCACCCAGGTCGCCCAGCTCGGCCATGTATGTCTCATCGGTGCAGCCATAGCGGGTCAGCAGGTTGGAGAGGCGGGCAGGGTCCAGGCCTGTGCGGCTGGCCTCGATGTGGCTGAGCTGCGGAGCACCCATGTCGATGAGGGCGCCCGCGTCCTTCACCGTGAAGCCGGCCTCTTCGCGTAGGCGCCGCAGCTCAACGCCGAACCGGCGCTGCCGTTCGCTGATCTCGGTCCTGAGAGCCAAGGATCTTCCCTCCCTGTCGTGCGCAGTCTCTCCCCGAGAGACCGCAAGGCGCCACCCGTAAAGGTGATGCTCGGCGAATCTGTTGCAGGCTTGAAACTCCCTGCCCTACTCTCAGTGTTGCACCGGTCACGTGACGCATCGTCAGTGGCTCCCCTCCTCTCGCCTGGGGTCCCCCATGTGTGCCTTCAATCCCCCCGACTGGTCCGTCGCTCGCAGCGAACTGCGCGACCTCCTCGCCGCCGACGGGTGGCCGGCCTCCCTCATCGCCGACGCCGAGCTCGCTCTCCACGAACTCTTCGTCAATGCCTGGAAGCACGCCGGGAGTCCGGCGCCGCTGGTCACCCTCGCGCTCTCCCCGCGACGCCTCCGGGTCTCGGTCTGCGACGACAGCCCGGTCCTCCCCGAGGAGCCCTGCGCCCCCGCCGATCCGCTCTCCCTCTCCGGCCGGGGCCTGCACCTCGTCCGCGCCCTCACCCACCGCTTCGGCGTCGACCTGCGCAAGCAGGGCAAAGCCATCTGGTTCGAGCTGGAGGTCACCGCGTGAACCGCTACCCCATGAAGCCGACCGACCCCCGGATCCGGAACTACACCGAGGACCACATCCGCACGCTCCTCGCCGAACTCCACGAGCGCGGGCGCAAGTTCGGCCTCATCTTCCCCTCCGCCACCACGGACAAGACCATCGACGGCTGCGTCCTGGTCAGCTTCAACACCGCGCCGGCCTCAACTCTCCTGAACCTCCTCACCCTCCTCCTCGACGCCGACCGCGAGCGCCCGTGCGAGTCCTGATCGCCTCCGCCTTCCTCGCCCTCCTCGCCCTCGCGATCGTCACGGTCGCCCTGGGAGTCATCACCGCGCTCAACGTTGCAAGACCCGACGAAGAGGAGCTCTGACATGTCGGACCGCGCCGTCGCCAACGCCCTCGCCGCGACGAACTACGCCGTCGCCGCCGTCTTCAACGCGCTCGCCACCGGCCCCGTCGTCCCGCCCGTCCCCGACGACTTCGACTGGCCCGAGCTCGAAAACTTCGTCCACGACTTGGGCTTCGCCGCCGACCACTCCGACGTCGCCCTCAACCTCTACCGGCTGCTC
>NZ_JAFLNG010000396.1 GCF_017427025.1 Streptomyces sp. FH025 | reverse complement strand
ACGTCGGCGGCCAGCGGAGCCGTGGAGGCCTGCCCGGGCGGGGCGTAGAGCACCCGTTCGGCGGCCAGCGCCAGCCGCCCGGCGGCGGCCGCCGAGTCCGTGTCCAGGTCCGCCTTCTCGGTGATCCGACGGGCGGCCGAGCGCGGGGTGCGTGACTCGTCCGGGGGAATTCCGACGTCCCAGGCGGAGTCGATCAGCTCGTCCCAGGCGGCCAGCACCTGGGCGTCGGTCAGCTCGGCCGGGCCGCCCCCGCCGGGCCGGCGCCGCCCGCCGCCGCCGAGTCGGCGACGGCGCAGGGCCGTGCGCCAGAACATCGGGACGAGCAGCAGTGCGATCACCACGAGCACCGCGGCCAGGGTGCCGAGCACCTGACCGGACAGCAGCCAGGACTCCTGGGAGGCCCGCGAGACGGCCTTGTCCTTCGCCCCGCACTCGCCCAGCTGGCGCTGCTTGGCGGTGCAGTCCGTGCTGGCGCTCGGCGCCGGGGCGGCCGCCGCGCTGGAGGCCGCGGCGGACGGCTGCTGGGTGGGCGCGGTGGTCGGGATGCTGGACGACTCCTGGTATCGGGCCGGGACGCCGCGGCTCGGGGTCGGCTCGAAGCGCATCCAGCCGTAGCCGGAGAAGTACAGCTCGGGCCAGGCGTGGTACATCCGGCCGGTGACCGAGTGGACGTTGCCGCCCTTGTTGTCGCCGGGGGTGAAGCCGACCGCGACCCGGGCCGGGATCTTCAGCTCCCGGGCCATCGCCGCCATGGTGGAGGCGAAGTGCACGCAGAAGCCCCGGCGGTCGCGCAGGAAGACCGAGATCGCGTCGCTGCCGGTGCCGCCCGAGACGTTGGTGTCGTACGTGAACCGCGGGCTGGTGAACCAGTTCACCAGCGCCGTCGCCCGGTCGTAGTCGTTGCGCGCGTTGGCGGTGACGGCCTTGGCCTGCTCGGCGACCACCGACGGCAGGTCGGTCGGGACGGCGGTGTACCGGTCCCGGATGTCCGACGGGGCGGCCGGCGCGGTGCGCAGCTCGTCGGCGGTGGGCCGCAGGTCCAGCGCGGAGACGTGGTAGCTCAGGCCGCTGATCGCCTTGCCGTTGGTCGGCACCACGGTGCGGGTCAGCGGGTCGAGCTTCCACTCGCCGCGGTTGGGCACCTGCACGGAGGCGGCCGGGTACGGCATCGGCAGCCAGCTCTTCTCCAGCCCGTCGCTGACCTGGAAGTCGCCCTCGATCCGGGGGACGTTGGTGTTCTTCAGGCCCTCGGGGGCGGGCAGGTTGGCGGGGAGGTCGTTGACGGTGGTGCTGCTGAGCTTCCAGCTGGTGCCGTCGAACTGGTCCAGCGAGCCGGTGCGCAGGTAGATCTGGTCGGCCAGGTCGCTGTCCAGGGTGTAGGTCAGCAGCTCGGTGTCGCTCGGCTTGGCGATCGCGGCCTCCAGGCTGACCAGCGGGTCGAGGCTGGTCGCCACACTGCCGGAGGCGCCGCCCTTGCCGGACGTGCCGCCGGAGTCGGAGTGCAGCAGCCCGGCGTCCCAGCGCGGCAGGAAGACCGGCAGCAGCAGCGCCAGTGCCAGCGCCAGCACACCGACCTGCCGCCCGCCCGGGTTGACCGAGCCGGAGCCCGTCTCGCCGCGCGCGCCGCCGTGGAACACCCGGCCCCAGCGGGAGACCCGGTCCTGGCCCTCGGCGAACAGCAGCACCAGGTAGCCGAGCGCGGCGAGGCCGAACCAGAGCCAGCTGCCGTGGTCCCCGGCGAGGCCGTTGCCGACCGAGTACAGCGCCAGCAGCGGCAGTCCGGCCAGCGCCGAGCGCCGGTAGGTCACCGCGACGGTGTCCACCAGGACGGCGATCACGCCGACCGCGGAGACCAGGATCAGCCGCAGGCCCGCGGTGGGCGGCGCCGGGATGGCGTACTGCTTGATGTCGTCGACACCGGCGGAGAGGACCTGGCCCAGGACGTGCATCGAGACCGGCCCGGGCAGCAGGCTGCCGCCGAAGCCGATCACCAGCAGCAGGAACAGCACCAGCAGCTGCGCGACCGGCACCGTCCAGCGGTACAGCGGGAGGCGGCGCAGGCCGGCGCCGACCGCCGCGATCACGGCGATCACCAGGACGGCGTGGGTGAGCCAGCTGCGCGTGGTGAGCAGCGGGATCATGCACAGCGCGGCGAGGGCGGTGGCCAGCGCCGAGTACACGGTCAGTTTGGCCCGGGTGGTCACGCGCCGGCCTCTTCTCGGTAGGGGGCGGTCGTCTTGGCGCCGTCGGCGGCCCGCCACAGGTCCGGTACGGAGTCGCCGGCCCGTACCGGCAGGACCGTCCAGCCGGCCTCGCGCAGCTGCCGGACCCGGTCGCGGAACTCGTCGCCGCCGGTGTTCGGGGCGAGCATCCGCAGGCCGGCCCAGGTGCCGGTGTCGAGCAGGAAGGCGATCGCCCCGCCGGTACGGCCGCGCAGCCGGGCCAGCCGGGCGGTCTGTGCCTCGTCGAGCTCGCCGAGGACGGCGACCAGCAGGCCGTCGCCGCCGGCGCGCAGCGGCTCCTCGGCGCGGGTGAGCCCGCTGCCGTCGGACAGGTCGGCCACCGCGAGGGCGTCCAGGACGAGCCCGGAGGTGTCGGCGGCGCTGTTGTGGCCGCCGGCGCCCGGGCCGGGCACCCACTGGCCGGTGTCGGTCAGCAGCTGGGTCTGGTAGCCGCGCTCCAGCACGTGCACGGCGACGGAGGCGGCGCAGCTGACCGCCCACTCGAAGGAGGAGGCCGGCCCGCTGCCCCGGTGGCCGATCTCGCGGGTGTCCAGCAGCACGGTGGCCCGGGCCCTCTGCGGCTGCTCCTCGCGGCGCACCATCAGTTCGCCGTACCGGGCGGTGGAGCGCCAGTGGACCCGGCGCAGGTCGTCGCCGGGCCGGTACTCGCGCAGGATCACGTCGTCGTCACCGGCCAGTGCCAGGGCGCGGGTGTGGCTCTCGCCCTGGCCGGCCCACTCGCCGCTGAGTCGTACCTGCGGCAGGGCCTGGACCTGGGGCACGACGGTGAGCACGTCGGAGGCGGTGAAGGCGCGGTTGACCTCACACATCCCGAACGGGTCGGACAGCCGCAGTTGCAGCGGCCCGAGCGGGTAGCGGCCGCGCAGGTCGGAGCGGACCCGGTAGGAGACCTCGCGGAAGCCCTGCGGCTCGACCCGGTCCAGCACGAAGCGCGGGCGCGGCCCGAGCACGTACGGGACCTTGTCCTCCAGGAGGAGCAGTCCGGTGGGCACCCGGGAGACGTTGTCGACCCGCAGGTGGACCCGGGCCTCCTGGCCGGCGATCGCCCGGCGCGGGCTGAGCCGGCGTCCGCTGGCCACCCGGTAGCGAGTGTTGGCGACCACCAGGGCGGCCACCAGCGGCAGCCCGGCGAGCAGCACGCCGACGCGCAGCAGCGCGTCCTGGTCGAGCACGTAGGCGCAGAGCATCGCGGTCAGTCCGGCCGCGAGGAAGGAGCGGCCCCGGGTGGTGAGGCCGCGGAGTCCGGCCCGCAGTCCGCCCGTTTGATCGGACGAGGCCACCTCAGCCCCTCCGGACGGCCGGGCTGCCCTGCGGGCGCGGCAGCGGCAGCCGGGCGACCAGGTCGGTCACGATCTGCTCGGAGGTGCGGCGGCTGAGCTGGGTCTCGGCGGTCGGCATCAGGCGGTGCGCGAGGACCGGGACGGCCAGGCGCTGGATGTCGTCCGGGGTGACGTAGTCGCGCCCGTCCAGCGCGGCGGCGGCACGGGCGGCCCGGACCAGGTGCAGGGTGGCGCGCGGCGAGGCCCCCAGGCGCAGCTCGGGGCTGGTGCGGGTGGCGGCGACCAGGTCGACGGCGTAGCGGCGGACCGGGTCGGCGATGTGCACGGAGCGGACCAGGTCGACCAGCTTGAGGATGTCGGAGGCGTGCGCGACCGGCTGGAGGTCCCCCAGCGGGTTGGCGCCGGCGTGCACGTCGAGCATCGCGAACTCGGCCTCGGGGCTGGGGTAGCCGATCGAGATGCGGGCCATGAAGCGGTCCCGCTGGGCCTCGGGGAGGGGGTAGGTGCCCTCCATCTCGACCGGGTTCTGGGTGGCCACGACCATGAACGGCGAGGGCAGCTCGTAGCTGGTGCCGTCGATGGTGACCTGACGCTCCTCCATGGACTCCAGCAGCGCGGACTGGGTCTTGGGCGAGGCGCGGTTGATCTCGTCGCCGACCACGATCTGGGCGAAGATCGCGCCCGGGCGGAACTCGAAGTCGTGCCGCTGCTGGTCGTAGATGTTGGTGCCGGTGACGTCCGAGGGCAGCAGGTCGGGGGTGAACTGGATGCGGCGCACCGTGCAGTCGACGGACCGGGCGAGCGCCTTGGCGAGCATGGTCTTGCCGACGCCGGGAACGTCCTCCAGCAGCAGGTGGCCCTCGGCGAGCAGGACGGTCAGGGCGATCCGGACGGCCTCCGGCTTGCCCTCGATCACGCTCTCGATGTTGGCGCGGACGCGGTCCACGACCGCGGCGAGTTCGGGGAGCCCGACCTGGTGGTGTCCGTTCGCCCTCTGCTCGCCCCCCGCAGGACCGCCGAGACCGGCCTGATCGTTGTAGCTCGTCACCCGTTTACGCTCCCTGGCACACCGTGCCCGCCTCACCCGAGGCCGGACCCCACCCCATGCTTGACGCGGCCGTCCCGGGGGCGGTTCCGAACGAGGATCCGGCGCCGGGGAGGCGGCCTGCGGCCCGGCCGCCCCAGGTGGTTCGGGGTCCGACCGGCAGGCGCATTCTCCCCCGTGCGGTGGCCAGAAGTCACCATTCGGCCCTCCCCGAATGCCCGGACTCCGTTGGCCGGGCGGGCGGGTGACGGTGCGGGTGTCAGCCGATCTCGCGCAGCAGGCCGGTGTGGACGTCGAAGACGAAGCCGCGCACGTCGTCGGTGTGCAGCAGGAAGGGGGAGGTGCGCACCCGCTGCATGGACTGGCGGACGTCGCCGTCCAGGTCGACGAAGGCCTCCACCGCCCACTGCGGGCGCTGGCCGACCTCCAGCTCCAGTTCGCGGCGGAAGTCCTCGGTGAGCCCGAGCAGGCCGCACCCCGTGTGGTGGATCAGCGCGATCGAGCGGGTGCCGAGGGCGCGCTGGCTGATGGTCAGGGAGCGGATGGTGTCGTCGGTGACGACGCCCCCGGCGTTGCGGATGACGTGTGCGTCGCCCAGTTCGAGGCCGAGCGCCGCGAACAGGTCGAGGCGGGCGTCCATGCACGCCACGACGGCGATCCTCCGCACCGGGCGGGCGTCCATGCCGCCGTCCCGGAAGGTCACCGCGTACTCGCGGTTGGCCGTGACGAAGCGGTCGATGATGGTGGGGTTCTCGGAGTCGGCAGCGGCGTTCGGCGTGGGCCGGTCGGGGGTCACTGTCATGGGGGCGACGTTAGTGCGATACCCCGTGCCGCGGTGGGGTGAAGAGCTACAGAACGGGCCGCTGTGATCGAGCGCATAGCGACAACGGGAGGGTTTGTCCGGGCTGCTCCCGGAGTGGGTTCCGACGGTTCGTACCCGGTCGCTCGGAGGGGCGTGCGGCGGCTGCGCGAGACCCCGGGCGGGCGCCTCGACCGGCCCGTGCGGACGGCCGCGACCTGCGGTGATCCGTACCGCCGCCCGGGTGGTGCGCCGGAGCGGACCATTGACTGCCGAGGCCCGCGCGATAGAGTTTGCGGCGCAGTGGAGCACACCCGCCGGAGCCCGTCAACCGGGCCTCGCCGGCCGGTGCGGCCCGATCGACGCGGCCCGTGGCCTCCACCCGCTCCGTGCTCACCTGGCGCACCTTCCCCGGCGCCGGGCGGTCACCACCTTCCCCTTGGAGCGGGCGGGGACCACGGGCCGCGTCGTCGTGCCGGGGGGTGGTGGGCGAGAATGGTCGGAGCTCCCGGACGTCGGGCTGCTCCGCACCGAGGAAGGGCGCCACCGCGCATGACCACCAACGAACCGGGTCCCAAGCACGTTCCGGTGATGCTGCAGCGGTGCATGGATGCCCTGGCTCCGGCGATCTCGCGTCCCGGCGCGGTGGTGGTGGACGCCACCCTCGGCCTCGGCGGGCACAGCGAGGCGCTGCTGACCCAGTTCCCGGAGGTCCGGCTGGTCGCGGTGGACCGCGACCCGCAGGCGCTCAAGCTGTCCGGCGAGCGGCTGGCCCCGTTCGGCGACCGGGCCACCCTGGTGCACGCGGTGTACGACGAGATCCCCGAGGTGCTGGAGCGCCTGGGCATCGACCGGGTGGACGGCATCCTGTTCGACCTCGGCGTCTCCTCGATGCAGCTGGACGAGGCGGAGCGCGGATTCGCGTACGCGCAGGACGCGCCGCTGGACATGCGGATGGACCAGACCCGGGGGATCAGCGCGGCGGAGGTGCTGAACACCTACAGCCACGGCGACCTGGCCCGGATCCTCAAGGTGTACGGCGAGGAGCGGTTCGCCGGGAAGATCGCCTCGGTGATCGTGCGGGAACGGGAGAAGGAACCGTTCTCCAACAGCGCGCGTCTGGTCGAGTTGGTGCGCAACGCCATCCCCGCGGCGACCCGCCGCACCGGCGGGAACCCGGCCAAGCGGACGTTCCAGGCGCTGCGGATCGAGGTCAACGGAGAGCTGGAGGTCCTGGACCGGGCGATCCCGGGAGCGCTGGACGCCCTCGCGATCGGCGGCCGGATCGTCGTGATGTCGTACCAATCGCTGGAGGACCGGCTGGTGAAGCAGTACTTCGCCGCCGGGGCGACCAGCACCGCGCCGCCGGGACTGCCGTTCATCCCGGAGGAGCACCAGCCCTGGCTCAAACTGATCACTCGCGGTGCCGAACTGGCCACGGAGGAGGAGATCGAGGAGAACCGGCGCGCCGCGCCCGTACGGCTGCGGGTGGCGGAGAGGATCAGGGACCGAAGCAAGCGGGGCTGAGCCCCGGCGGGGTCCGAAGGGCGGAGGAAAGCAGTGGGGCCGGTGGCCGGTGAGGTCCGGGCGGGGCGGGGAGGACTCCCCGGGCAGGGCAGGGCGCGCATCACGGTCCGGCCGGGCAAGCGCCCGGTCCGGGGGCGCACACCCTTCGCGGTGCTCGTGGTGGTGCTGCTGGCGGCCGGGCTGCTCGGGCTGCTCGCCCTGAACACGGCGCTCAACGAGGGCTCCTTCGAGCTCTCCCGGCTGCAACGGCAGACCACCACCGCGACCGACGAGCAGCAGAGCCTCCAGCACGAGATCGACCGGAACTCGGCCCCGGACGCGCTGGCCAAGCGGGCCGCCGAGCTGGGCATGGTCCCGGCCGGCGGGATGGCCTTCCTC
>NZ_JAFLNG010000395.1 GCF_017427025.1 Streptomyces sp. FH025 | reverse complement strand
CAGCGCGGCCCCTCCGGGTGAACGGGCACGTGGCCGAGCTCGCCCGCGTAGCCGCTCGCGCCGCGCAGCAGCCGGCCGCCGACCACGATCGCCGCGCCGACCCCGGCCTCGGCGGAGACGTACAGGAAGTCCTCCGGGCCCTCGCCCAGCCACCGCTCGGCGAGTCCTCCGAGGTTGACCTCGTTCTCGGCCTCGACCGGCAGTTCGGCCAGGCCGTCCCCGGCCGCGCGCAGCGCCGGGCGCAGTTCGGCGGCCAGCGGGACGTCCCGCCAGCCGAGGTTGGCGGCCCGCTGAAGCAGTCCGCCGCCGACCAGCCCGGGCACCGCCAGGGTCAGCCCGGCCGGGCGCAGACCGGACGCGGCGACGGCCTCGCGCACCAGGTGGGCGAGGTCGGCCATGACGGCGTCGGGGCGGCGGCCCCGGTTGACGACCTCCCGGCGCCGCCAGGCCCGGACCTCCCCGCGCAGGTCGACCACGCAGGCGCCGAGGTGCCGGACGCCGATCTCGGCGCCGAGGCCGCCGGGGCCGAGCGGGTTGAGCCCGAGCGCGGTGCCGGGGCGGCCGACCTTGCCGCTCGGCGCGGCGGGGCCCTCCTCGACGAGGAGTCCGGCGGAGATCAGCTGTTCGGCGAGCGAGGAGATCGCGGCCCTGGTCAGCCCGGTCTCGGCGGCCACCTCGGCGCGCGAGCGCGGGCCGCGCGCGATCACCCCGAGCACCAGGGCCAGGTTGGCCCGGCGCATCCCCTGCTGGCTGGCGGGCCCGGTCCGGACGCCGTCCGGTTCCCCGCGCATAACGCTCACCTCACGGTCTCACGGCACGTCCCGTGGCATCTCGGGTGCAGCGTAACCGGGTTCGTACCGGGGCCGCGCCCGCAGCGTGGGGGACGGCGTCTCCGCAGTGTCGCACGCGGGGACGCCGTCCTCCTGTCGAGCGGCGAGGCTTGACCGGTGCGGCCGTCAGGCGGCGGCGACCAGCACCTCGGCGGGTTCCAGCGCCAGCTCCAGCACCTCCCTCACGTCCGCCACCGGGTGGACGGTGAGCCGCTCCAGCACCTCGGCCGGGACGTCGTCCAGGTCGGCCTCGTTGCGCTTGGGGATGATCACCGTGGTGACGCCGGCCCGGTCGGCGGCGAGCAGCTTCTGCTTCACCCCGCCGATCGGCAGCACCCGCCCGGTCAGCGACACCTCGCCGGTCATCGCCACGTCGGTGCGCACCTTGCGGCCGGAGAGCAGCGAGGCCAGCGCCGTGGTCATGGTGATGCCCGCGCTCGGCCCGTCCTTGGGGACGGCCCCGGCCGGGACGTGCAGGTGCACGCCGCGGTCGCGCAGCGAGGTGACCGGCAGCTCCAGCTCGGCGCCGCGCGAGCGCAGGTAGGAGAGCGCGATGTGAGCGGACTCCTTCATCACGTCGCCCAGCTGCCCGGTCAGGGTCAGCCCGGTGCCGCCGGTCTCGGCGTCGGCCAGCGAGGCCTCGATGTAGAGGACGTCCCCGCCGGCGCCGGTGACCGCCAGGCCGGTGGCCACGCCGGGGACGGCGGTGCGCCGCTCGGCGGGCTCCTGGGCGGACTCCGGCACGTGGTGCGGACGGCCGATCAGGGCGCGCAGGTCCTCCGCGCCGACCGCGGCGGGCAGCTCGCGCTCGCCCAGCTCGGCCTGGGCGGCGAGCTTGCGCAGCACCCGGGCGATGGCGCGCTCCAGGTTCCGCACGCCCGCCTCCCGGGTGTACTCCCCGGCGAGCCGGCGCAGCGCCTCCTCGGCCACGGTGACCTGCTCGCCGCCGAGGCCGGCCCTCTCCAGCTGGCGCGGGAGCAGGTGGTCGCGGGCGATGACGACCTTCTCGTCCTCGGTGTAGCCGTCCAGGCGGACCAGCTCCATCCGGTCGAGCAGCGGTTCGGGGATGGCCTCCAGCACGTTGGCGGTGGCGAGGAAGACCACGTCGGAGAGGTCGAGCTCGACCTCCAGGTAGTGGTCCCGGAAGGTGTGGTTCTGCGCCGGGTCCAGCACCTCCAGCAGGGCGGCGGCCGGGTCGCCCCGGTAGTCGGAGCCGACCTTGTCGATCTCGTCGAGCAGGACGACCGGGTTCATCGAGCCGGCCTCCTTGATCGCCCGCACCAGTCGGCCGGGCAGCGCGCCGACGTAGGTGCGCCGGTGGCCGCGGATCTCGGCCTCGTCCCGGACGCCGCCGAGCGCGACCCGGACGAACTTGCGGCCCATGGCGCGGGCCACCGACTCGCCGAGCGAGGTCTTGCCGACGCCGGGCGGGCCGACCAGGGCCAGCACGGCTCCTCCCCGGCGCCCGCCGACCAGCCCGAGCCCCTGGTCGGAGCGGCGCTTGCGGACGGCCAGGTACTCGACGATCCGCTCCTTCACGTCGCCGAGCCCGGCGTGGTCGGCGTCCAGCACGGCGCGGGCGCCGGAGATGTCGTACGCGTCCTCGGTGCGCTCGTTCCAGGGCAGCTCGAGGACGGTGTCCAGCCAGGTGCGGATCCAGGAGCCCTCCGGGGACTGGTCGGAGGCGCGCTCCAGCTTGTCGACCTCCTTGAGCGCGGCCTCGCGGACCTTCTCGGGCAGGTCCGCGGCCTCGACCCGGGCGCGGTAGTCGCCCTCCTCGTCGGCCGGGTCGCCGTTCAGCTCGGCCAGCTCCTTGCGGACGGCCTCCAGCTGGCGGCGGAGCAGGAACTCCTTCTGCTGCTTGGCCACGCCCTCCTCGACGTCCTTGCGGATGGTGTCGTTGACCTCCTCCTCGGCGAGGTGGTCGCGCAGCAGGGTGAGCGCGTACTCCAGACGGGCGACCTGGTCGGCCTCCAGCAGCACCTTGAGCTTCTGCTCGGCGGTGGCGAAGGGCGCGTAGCCGATGTTGTCGGCGAGCTCGCCGACGCCCTCGATCTGGGCCACCCGGTCGACGATCTGCCAGGCACCGCGCTTGCGCAGCCACTGGGTGGACAGGGCCTTGTACTCCTTGACCAGCTCGGCGGCCCGCCCGGCCACCGGCATGCCCACCGAGGACTCGCGGAAGGGCGTGGTCTCCACCCAGAGGGCGGCGCCGGGGCCGGTGGTGCCGACCCCGATCCGGACCCGGCGCACGGCGCGCACCAGCGCGGCGGGGTCTCCGTCGGCCAGCCGGCCGACCTGCTCCACCGTGGCCAGGGTGCCGGCCGCCGCGTACGAGCCGTCCACCCGCGGGACCAGCAGGACCTGCGGCTTGCCGGAGCCGGTGGCCGCGGCGCGGGCGGCCTCGACCGCGGCGCGCACCTCGGTGTCCTTCAGGTCCAGCGGGACGACCATGCCCGGCAGGACGACCTCGTCGTCCAGCGGCAGCACGGGCAGGGTGAGCGGTGTGGACGTCGATGCCATGATCTCTCCCCAGTCAGCGAACTTGAGTCGACCTGACTAAGGCTTCACGGGCCCGGGATGTTCCCGGCACCTTGTTCGCCATGAGCGAACGCTGGAGCCACGGGGAGGGCGCGCGGGAGGCACCGTCAAAAGCGCGGGAAACCACCCCGGAGCGCGGGGCCCGCCGGAAGAACGCGGGGGCGCCGATCGGGAAGCGCTAGCGCACGGCGGACGGCCGCGCGCCCCTCACCGGCGCGGGGGCGGCTCCGGCCGCCGGGGCCGCGGCCACCGCCGAGCGCGGGCGCGGCCGGGGCCGGCGCCGCTCCACCCGGCGCAGCCAGCGCCACAGCGCCACCCCGGTGAGCACCGCCGCCGGGTGCCCCACCGCGGTGATCACGTCCCTGTCGGTGGCGATCTGCTCGGCGATCATCAGCCCGGCCCCGCCCAGCGCCAGCAGCCGCCCGCGCCGGGAGAGCAGTCCGGCCACCGCACCCAGGCAGGCGAGCACGCCGTAACTGACCCCGATGTCCAGGTAGTCCATCACCTCGGGCGCCATCCGCCCGGTCCCCACCGCGGTGATCACCACGCCCTGGGAGAGCAGCGTCGCGGCGACGTGCCCGATCGCGAAGACCGCCGCGGCCCGGGCCGGGCCGACCTTGCGCTCCAGCGGCGCGAGGGTGAAGGCGAAGCCCCAGAGGTACGGCATCCACACCTCGCCGGCCACCCAGAAACCGCTCAGCACAAGAGCGCGCAAAGGATGCTGCAACAGGTTGTGCCCATCCGAACTGGAGGCCTCCTGCAAGCGCTGCACGAGTTCCGGATCGGCGACTTTGGCGAAGGTCGTGGTGGCTCCGACCACCGCGAGATATCCGAGCGTGAACGGGTTGCGCCGAGGCGTCGGCAACCGCTCCAGCAGCCACTCGAAGACGCCGGTGCGCAGCCCGTACCGGAGCATTCCGTACGGCACCCCCGCGGGCGCGCACCCGTCGGCGTCCCGCCGTGCTCCAGCCATGCCGCCTCCGCTCGACGCCCGTGACCACCGGTCTCGCCAGGAGCCCAACGTACCGGCGCGCGCGCCGGATTCCACCCGGCGGGGTGTTGCCGCGGTCACGGTACGTCGAGGTTCTGAGAAGCGGCTGGGAAAAGGCGGTGAAGACCGCGGCCGCGGGAGCGGCCCGGATTCTCGACATTGGTCTGGACCTTCTCCCGATTAACGGGTCAGTAGGCCCTCTGACCGGCAACTTGGCGTCAACTGGACTGCATACGTACCGTTACGCAGTGAAAATTCGCCGGGTAAGGTATCGGCCCGTGCCCACTCGTGCAGTGGGCCCGAGGGCGGCCCGACAGCCGGCCCACGGGCCGGAAACGTCCGGTCCACCTGCCGGGAGGCATCCACTGTCCGTACGCTGCGAAGTGCGCGGGAGAGGCGGGCGGTTGACAATCCGCCCTCGGCTCCCGGGCGCGCGACGGGACGGCGGACCCGGCACAGTCCACGACGGAACAAGACTACGAGCGGAGCCCGCCATCCCCGAAGGTGGCCGGCCCGCAGCCCTGGGGGCGGTGGCGTGACCGTGACAGAAATTCAGCAGGACAACCACAACACCGGCGGCGCGGTGAGCAGCCAGCGCAGAGTGCTGGTGGTGGAGGACGAGCCCACGATCGCCGAGTCGATCGCGGCCCGGCTGGGCGCGGAGGGCTTCAAGGTCGCCGTCGCCCACGACGGCCCCGGCGCGGTGGACGGCTTCCACACGTGGCAGCCGGACCTGGTCGTGCTGGACATCATGCTCCCCGGCTTCGACGGCCTGGAGGTGTGCCGCCGGATCCAGGCCCAGCGCCCGGTGCCGGTGCTGATGCTGACCGCGCGCGACGACGAGACGGACCTGCTGGTCGGCCTCGGCGTGGGCGCGGACGACTACATGACCAAGCCGTTCTCGATGCGCGAGCTGGCCGCCCGGGTCAACGTGCTGCTGCGCCGGGTCGAGCGCGCCCAGCAGGCCGCCCGCACGCCCGCGCTCGGCAGCCTGCGCTTCGGCGAACTGGAGATCGACCACGTGCAGCGCCGGGTCCGGCTGGCCTCGGGCGACGTCCACCTGACGCCGACCGAGTTCGACCTGCTCGCCTGCCTGGCCGCCCAGCCGCGCGCGGTGCTCACCCGCGAGCAGCTGCTGGCCGAGGTCTGGGACTGGACCGACGCATCCGGCACCCGCACCGTCGACAGCCACGTCAAGGCGCTGCGCCGCAAGATCGGCGCCAGCTGGATCCGCACCGTCCACGGCGTCGGCTACGCACTGGAGGCCCCGCTCTCCTAGGAGGGCGGCGCCACGGACGACGGGCCAACCGGGGGGCCCGCGTCCCGGCACCGCCGCGCCGCCACGCGGGGATCACAAGGGACCGATGACCTTTCCACAGCAACGCAACGGGGACGCCGACGCCGCGCGCCCGCAGACGCTGGCCGCCCGGGCGGCCCACCGGGTCTGGGCCGACATCCGGCCGCTCGACCCGGTCCGCTCGATCAAGGGCAAACTCGCCCTGCTGGTGATCGTCTCCGTGTTCCTGGCCACCGGGATGGTCGTGGTGGCGATCCGGTCCGAGACCCAGATCCGGATCATCATGGTCTTCTCCATGGTCGCCTCGCTGCTGTTCATGCAGTTCCTCGCGCACGGGCTGACCGCCCCCCTGCGCGAGATGACGGCCGCCGCCCGCGCGATGGCCTCCGGCGACTACAGCCGCCGGGTCGAGGTGAACTCGCGCGACGAGATCGGCGAGCTGGCGGCCGCCTTCAACGCCATGGCCGCCGACCTGCAGGCCGCCGACCGGCACCGCCGCGAGCTGGTCGCCAACGTCTCGCACGAGCTGCGCACGCCCATCGCCGCGCTGCGCGCCGTACTGGAGAACGTGGTGGACGGCGTCGTCCAGCCCAATCCGGCGACCCTGGAGGCCGCGCTGGAGCAGACCGAGCGGCTCGGCCGCCTGGTCACCCACCTGCTGGACCTCTCCAAGATCGACGACGGCGTGGTGGACCTGGACGCGCGCCCCTTCGAGGTGCGCGAGTTCCTGGACGGCGTGCTGCGCGGGGTCACGGTGGACGGCGCGACGGCCGGCGGGGCCTTCTCCCGGCGCGGCGACGTCCGACTGGCCCTGGAGGTCAACCCGGCCGGCCTGACCGCCGTCGCGGATCCGGAGCGGCTCCACCAGGTGGTCGCCAACCTGGTCGACAACGCCTGCAAGCACTCCCCGCCCGGCGGCACCGTGACGGTGCGCGCCCGGCCCGACGGCGAGGAGGGCGGCCTGCTGCTGGAGGTCCAGGACGAGGGCCCGGGCATCCCGCCGGCCGACCGCAGCCGGGTCTTCGAGCGGTTCAGCCGCAGCGGCACCGCGACCGCCGCCGGGCCCGGCGCGGACGGCGGCACCGGGCTGGGCCTGGCCATCGCCCGCTGGGCGGTGGACCTGCACGGGGGGCGGATCGCGGTGGCCGAGTCGCCGAGCGGCTGCCGGATCGAGGTCCGGCTGCCCGGGCCCCGCTGAGCGGACAGGGACATTTGTCACAGATCCGACACAGCCGCACACGAAGATCGTTCGATGATTCAGCCGGGGCTTTGTCCGGTTTTGCCCTACTTTGAAGGCCGATCGGGCCTGATCGGTTCCCCTCAGATACGGCTTTCTAACGTAGTTTTTCAGCCAAACTGCAGGTCAGGACTGTGATCTGGGCGACGCCTGGGGCCCGGGGACTGCGCGATCACTGGTCAGGGGCGTAGCCTTAATCCCCGCTGTCCAAACATCCCAAAAGGAAGCGGAAGAGGGCGGTTGCCGCCGTGTCGCCAACACCTGAAACCCCCAGCTCGGCAAGCTCCACTGGCTTCGGTCCGAATGAGTGGCTCGTCGATGAGATCTACCAGCAGTACCTCCAGGACCCGAACTCGGTCGACCGAGCCTGGTGGGACT
>NZ_JAFLNG010000394.1 GCF_017427025.1 Streptomyces sp. FH025 | reverse complement strand
GGCACCTCCCTCGACCGCCTCCTGGAGGCCCTGGCCGCCCGCTGAGCCGCCGTACGAAAGGGCCCGCACGTTCGGACGCGAACGTGCGGGCCCTCGCCCTACCGGCGAGGAGCAGGAAGGCTGATGGGCCGGGTGGCCGATCCCGGCGGGCGACACGTGGACGTCCGGGATGGGATGGAGGCCCGGTCCTCGTCCCCGCTCCGCGGCCTCCCTGATGGAGACGTACCTCATGCGGCCTCATCTCGCCCCGGCCCGGCTCGCCGCCGCGCTGGCACTCGCCCTGGCGTTCACCATCGGCAGCGCGCCGGTGTCCTGGGCCGTCCGGCCGGCCCCTCAGTCCGGGCAGCCACCGGAGGCCGGGTCCGGACAACCCCTCCAGGACCCCCCGGAACTGGTGAGCCACGACGGCCTGCTCAGGGCGGAGATCGTCGTGGCCAGACGCAAGGTCGCGGTGGGCGACCGCGAGCTGTACGCGCTGACGTACAACGACCGCTACATGCCGCCCACCCTGAGGATCCGCCCGGGCGACCGGGTGGAACTGGCCATGAAGAACGCCGGGCCCGAGGACACCAACCTCCACGTCCACGGGCTGCACGTGTCGCCCAAGAGCCCGTCCGACGACGTCTTCATCGCCATCGAACCCGGTGAGACCTACCACTACCGCTACCGCATCCCGCGCGACATCACGCCGGGCACCTACTGGTACCACTCCCACGAACACGAGCGCTCGGCCGCCCAGGTCGCGGGCGGCGAGTCGGGCATCATCATCGTCGAAGGGCTGCAGCAGTACCTGCCCCACTCACTGCGGCACATCACCGAGCACACCGTCGCGCTCAAGGACGACCAGGTCGAGGGCGACTCCGTCAAGACCGACGACCTGAGCAACGGCGCACCGACCAACCGCACCGTCAACGGCCAGCAGAACCCGGTCATCAGCATCCGGCCGGGCGAGACCCAGCTGTGGCGACTGGCCAACATCGGCGCCAACATCTACTACGAACTCCACCTGCCGGGCAGTGCGTTCCACGTGATCGCGCAGGACGGCCACCCGGTCGAACGCGTCTACTCCGCCGACTCCCTGGTCATTCCGGCCGGCGCCCGCTTCGACGTTCTGGTGCAGGGCGGCCCGCCCGGCACGACCCAGCTCCAGACCCTCGCCTACGACACCGGACCGGCCGGGGACCAGTTCCCCCAGGTGGACCTGGCCACCGTGGTCTCCCAGGGCACACCGGTGCAGCCTGCCGAACTGCCCGTCCGCTTCGCCCCCAACGACGACCTCGCGGGCGCCCCGATCGCCGCCCGGCACGACATCGTCTACACGGAGAACGCGGCCGGCACCGAGTTCTACATCAACGGCGAGCAGTTCGACCCCGACCGGGTCGACATCACCTCGAAACTGAACACCGTCGAGGAGTGGCGCGTCGTCAACGACACCGGCGAGGAACACTCCTTCCACGTCCACACCAACCACTTCCAGCTGATGAGCGTCAACGACACCCCCACCCCACCCGGCAGCCGCTGGCACGAGACCGTCAACGTCCCCGCCCACGGCAACGCCGTCCTGCGCATCCGCTTCGACGACTTCACCGGCAGGACCGTCCTGCACTGCCACATCCTCAACCACGAGGACGCGGGCATGATGGCCGTCCTCGACATCGTCCCCGACGCCCCGACGTCACCGCACAGCAGCTGAGCGACCTCCAGCAGGAACGTGCAGGCCAACCCGCAGTCGCCGATCGCCTTGATGCGGATGCCCACCTTCGGGGCCAGGAGCAAGTTCTGCCGCCGCTTCGGCCTTGCCGAAGCGGCGGCAGAAGCACCCTTGTCCCCGCAGGAAGTCGGCTGGGCCGACTTCCTGCGCAATGCCGTGGATGGCAAAGCGGCGAGGCGAAGCCCTAGCCTCACCGCGGTGGGGGTGGAATCCACCGAGGCCGAAGGCCTGGGCGGCTTCCACCCCTTCAGCTCCAGGGCACGCGAACGTGCGAGCCCCGATCTACCGACCCATAGCCGGGCGCCTGCCGCGCGCTTTGCCAGCGGCCTCGCTAGGGTCGATCGAGGCCACGAAGGCTCTGTCGACAGGGCCCGTTACTCAGGCGGCGGCACCGTACTGGTTCGTCAGCCGCCGGACTTCGGCGTCCTTGAAGGCCTGCACCTCTTCCACGATCCCGCTCTTCGGCAGCTCGGCCACGGGGACGCAGAGGTCCATGCGCTGGATGCAGACGCCGACCATGTACTCCCCCTGTTCGGTGAGGTACAGGCGGATGCCGTAGTAGCCCTCCTCGCAGTCCGTGTCGTTGTTGAACCGGCACGACGCGCAGGTGTCCGGGAGCCGCACGGGCAGCAGCCGCTTCACGTAGACCGCCCGGCCGCCGAGCGCCCGGTAGAGGGTGCGCTCGTCGGAGGTGCCGGCGGTGAACGTCCGAAGCACCGGTTCCGCACCGACACGAGCCAGCACTTCGGAGATCGCCGCGATCGACTCCGGTCCGTCCTGGATGCTGGTGAGCATCCGCACATCCGCGAACTGGCCGTACGACTCGACCAGGTTGACGACCCGGTCCACGTGGGCCATTCCGGGAACGACGATGTTCACGGAGACCTTCACGCCGTTGGAGACGGCGGACCGGACGGTCTGCTCCGCCGCACGGATCTTCGTCCCGGCCAGGCCCGCCGCCCGGAAACGCTCGGACTGAACGGCCTGGAGCTCTTCGGCAGTGGTGCCGAAGACCGAGACGTTGACCCGGTTGAGGCCGGCCGCCGAACACTCCGGCATGACCTGTCGGCCGCGTTCCCCGTTGCTGGTCATTCCGACGCTCAGCCCCATCCCGGCGAGCACCGCGACCAGCGCGGGCACCTCGGTGTGGAGGGTGGGTTCCCCTCCCGTGAGGTGAACCTCACTGGCGTCGAACGCCCTGGCCACGGTGCGCACCGCCCGCCGGAAGGAGATGTCCGGGGCCATCTTGGCGGAGAGGAAGCCGACGCCGTTCGTCTCGCTGTAGATCGACATGCGCCCGCTCCTGCCCGGACCCGCGACGAAAGGCAACGGCGTGCGGCCCCGGTTGTCGGCCGTGACCGGTGTTCCCTCGTTGTGGCAGAACGTGCAGGCCAACCCGCAGTCGTCGATCACCTTGATGCGGATGGTCTTGTCCCGGACGACCCGGACCGCCGGGCGCTGGGTAACTGACAAGGCTCGTCTCCTGTCACTCGAACGTGAGCCGGGGGATCGCGTCGATGTCGATCCCGTACCGGCGGTAGATCTTGGTCGTGTTCTCGCTCGTCAGCTCGTCCGGGAGGAACCCGAGCGTGAGCGCTGTCGCGTGGACGTGTTCGGCGCTGTCGCCCTCGATCTCCAGGTACGGAGGGATCAGCGGCCAGTGGTCGATCTCGACGGCCGCGCCGCCCAGCGTCCAGGAGGACCGGCGGTTCTCCTGGTACGCCTTCGGCAGATAGCCGAGCTTGCCGAGGAGCGTGTTCGTGGCATCGAAGTCGCCGACGGTCGTCTCCGTTTCGGTCACGCCGTCGACCGCGTCGGAGTGGATCTCTTTGACGCACAACGTGACGTCGGTGCCGGTGTCACGCAGCCGTACCCACGCGCCGGGCCGACCGGGGATGTCGTAGACGTACCGGCGCTGGGCCCGGTCGACCACGTGGTCAGCCCCGGCATTGATCAGGAGCGTGCGCATCTTCTCCGGCTCGATGTTGAGAATCTTCGCTTCGAACTCAATTGCGGTCATGGCGAGTTGCCCTCCTCGATGCGATGCGGGACGTGCGAGCGCACGATATCGGCGATACCGCGCGCCACTTCCTCAGGTGTGCGGTCGGTGCCGTCGACCCGCAGCAGGCCGAACGCCCGGTACACGCGGGAGCTTTCGGCCGCATTCGGCTCCTCCCGTCGGTGCCAGGAGCTCAGCGTCCCCAGCTCGGCCCGCCGACGAAGCCGCTCCTGGCGGGCTCGCTCGCCTACGTCCAGCCGCGGGGCGAGAACGGGCGTCACGGTGGTCTGCAAGATGCCTACGCCGATATTCGGTCGAGCGCCGGACGTGCGGGCGGCCTGCCATCGGCTGGCCGGGGCCGGAAGTCCCGTACGACGGTGCCCGAGCGAGGCACCCCGATCCGGTGGCCGATCTGCGCGACCGTGGCGGCCGTTGGCCGTACCGGATCGGGCAGTTCGATCTCGGCCCAGATTTCTTTGCCTCCTTCTGGAAGGCTCTCGACACCGAACCGGGACACCACCCCCATGACCAGCCTCAGGCCACGGCCAGAGGTGGCCTCGTCGCTCGCCGACCGGTACTCGGGCGTGCCGCCACCCGGATCGGTCACGGACACGCGCAGTCCGCCCGGGGCGTACGCCAGAGAGGCGGTCAGCTTCACGTCCGGCTGCTCGCCGCCGCAGCCGTGCAGGACGGCATTGGTGCCGAGTTCGGACAGGATGAGCTCCACGTCGTGCAGCACGTCGCCGCACTGACGATCGTCCAGGCCAAGGCCAAGCAGCGGCACGGCCGCCGTGGCCCAGCGGCGGAGCTCGCCGATCCGTTTCCGTTCGGCGGGGAACCTCGTCGTGGCGATGCGTGGTCCAGACTCCATGGGGGCGCCTTACTCGCTCGGGGTCGGAACTGTCGGAAGACGGGTCGTACTGCTGCCCGAACGTGACGGGACCTCCGCAGTGCGGCCTGTAGCTGCCTTGCACGAACAGCAAACCGTCCAAGTTGACTGGGAGTAAGGTGTTGAGCACTGTCCGTTGTTAAACCGGTTAAACGGCATCGCCAGGAGGCCCCCATGGGGCGCACTCGCCAGCCCAATGAGCGGCTGGGTCAGCTCATCCGGGAAACAGGCCGACCGAACGAAGCTCTCGCTCGGACCTTGTGCGCTGTCGCGGCCCGCCACAACGATCCGGCACGACCGAGTCGGGCATCCGTCACGCAGTGGGTCCGCCAAGGCGTGACGCCCTCCGGGAACATCCCGCGATACCTCGCGGAGGTGCTCACCAACTGGCTGAACCGTGACATCACCCTGGCGGCGATGGGGCTCGGGGACGAGCAACCGGACCTGCGCGACTGGGGCTTGGATACGCTGAAGGCCCTGGCGGCTCTTGGACGGATCGACGTTGACGTGGAACGCAGACAACTCCTCCGCACCCTCACATACTCGCTCGGGACACTGAGCATCCCGCCCGACAGTTGGTGGGAGCACATGGCCCGCACCGGCAGCCGCGGCATCACGCAGCGCCGCGCCGGTCAGGCCGACGTCGATGCCGTTAGGGAAATGACGGGGCTCTTCTCCCAGCTCGACCAGCGCCGTGGCGGCGGGCACGGTCGAACAGCGGTCGCGCAGTACCTCCTCACGGACGTCGGAGAGTTCCTTCACGGGACCTTTGTCTCCGACCAGATTCGGCGGGACATGTTCTCCGCAGCAGCAGAACTCGCCTACCTGGCCGGGTGGACGGCGTTCGACAACGGCGAGCACTCCACCGCCCAGCACTACTACACCGTCGCTGTGAAATTGGCGGCCGAAGCCAACGACCCCGCGATGGCAGGCCACGTCCTGCGCGCCATGGCCCACCAGGCGGTCGACCTCCAGAAACCGCACCATGCCGTCAGCGTCGCCGAGGCATCCATGGCCGGCGACCGGTACGGACTCGCCAGCCCGCGCGAGCGTTCCCTTCTCGGCGTCGTCTACGCACGCGCGCTGGCCGCCGCAGGCCGCACCGCCGAGGCGAGCGCCGCGCTGCTCCAGGCCGAACGGGATCTGTCCACGGCTTCCCTCGGCGACGACGAACCAGCCCGGGTGTTCTTCTTCGGGGAAGCATCCCTGGCGCACGAGACAGCATCGGCGCTGCAAGACCTCGGTGACCTGGAAGGCGCAGCGAGGGAGTTCGCCCGCAGCGTCGCGACCCGGAAGGCCTCCTCCTTCACCAGGACCCACGCGGTCACCCTTGGCCACTTGGGCCTCGTGAAAGCCCGGCAGCATGCCATCGAGGAGGCCTGCACGATCTGGTCCCAGTCGCTCGACGCCATGCAGACCGTCCGATCTGCCCGCACCCGCGATGTCGCGCTGCGGATCCGCAGCGCGCTGTCTCCCTATCGCGGACGGAAGGTGGCGACCATCGATTCCGTCGACGGGCGCGCCGCCGAGTACCTGGCAGTCACCATCTGACCCGCCGTCCCGGCGCGGTCCGTTCGAAGGAGGGGAAGTTCGTGAGTGACGTCTTCAGCGTGGAAGCGCTCGGATATGTCGTGGGAGGCCGCACCGAACCGACCGACGACTACTGGGGAGGGACACGCGCCATCATCCGGCTTGACGGGGACAGGTTCCCGCTCGACGCGACGAAGGGACTGGAGGAGTTTTCCCACCTCGACGTGATCTTCCGGTTCCACAGGACCGACCCGACCGACCTGAACTTCGGTGCCCGCCGCCCCCGGGACAATCCGGACTGGCCCGAGGTCGGCGTGTTCGGCCACCGGAACATGCGGCGCATCAACTGGCTCGGCTCCTCCCGCTGTCGCCTCCTCAAGGTCGACGGCCTGGACCTCCACGTCGAGGACCTGGACGCCATCGACGGCACCCCGATCCTCGAAGTGAAGCCCTGGTTCCAGGAATTCGGCCCACATGGAGAAGTGCGCCAGCCCGCATGGACCACCGAGATGCTCCGCGACTACTTCGCTCCTACGCCTCCCACGGCCTGACCACCGGCATCGCCTCGATCGTCATCGGCTGCTTCACGGCGGACTCATGGCAGACCGCTCCAGCACCGTAGCCACGCACCTCGCCGAATCGACTATTCATCCCGCTCTCTATCGGCGCAGCAGGGAGAGTTGTGCGCCAAGGTCAAGCGCGATAGTCAAGTTTCCCTTTTCCATGAGAAGTCGACCGTATCGACTTCCTGCGCAGCTCCTCTACAAATCCGTTGCCGCTTCGGCCCCGCCGAAGCGGCAACGGGAAGGAATCTCGCTCCTACCGTCACCGTGCCTCTGCCCGTGCCGTCGGCAGGGCCAAAGCACCTCCTCTTCTGCTCAGGAAGTCGGCTGGGTCGACTTCCTGAGCAACCCAGCGGAAGCCGAGATCGCGGTGGGGGTGGGGGTGAGGCCGCCGAGGCCGAAGGCCTGGCGGCTTGGAGCTGCACGTCGAGGACCTGGACACCATCGACGGCACCCCGATCCTCGAAGTTCTTGAAGGCCGGTGCCCCAGGTCCCCTGGGGCACCGGTCTTTCCTCATCTCCCCTCATCTCTCCTGCGGTCACCCTTGTCCCCGTTCTTCTTCTGCGCAGGAAGTCGGCTGGGCCGACTTCCTGC
>NZ_JAFLNG010000393.1 GCF_017427025.1 Streptomyces sp. FH025 | reverse complement strand
GGTGGACTTCGCGGCGGCCCGGAGCTGGGAGCCGTTCCACACGCCGAAGAACCTGGCGGCGGCGCTGAGCGTGGAGGCGGGCGAGCTGCTGGAGATCTTCCAGTGGCTCACGCCGGAGCAGGCGGCGGCGGTGATGTCCCATCCGGAGCGGGCCCACCGGGTGCGTGACGAGGTCGCGGACGTGCTCGCGTACCTGCTGCAGTTCTGTACGGCGGTCGGGGTGGATCCGCTGACGGCGCTCGCGGCCAAGATCGAGCGCAACGAGCACCGCTTCCCGGTGCCGGGAGAGGCGGCGGACGTCAACTCGGACGAGGGCTGATCACCCTTGTGGGGGACGGAAGTTATCCACAACCCCGAGTTGTCCACAGCTTTCGATCCGGTGGGTGCGAGTCGACCCGCTTCCCCGCACGCTTTCGCCGTGACCACCCGACCGCTCCGGCGGCGGTCGTGGTCGACAGCGACAGCGAGCGGAGGGAGCGGGGAGCCATGGAGGCACTGCGACTGATCAAGACGGCCCGGCACGCCCTGGCCGAGGCCCGGCAGGTACCGGACGTGCTGGCCGAGGCGCGGCAGGCCGCGCTGCTCACCGAGGCGGTGGGCGCCAGGTTGGCGGAGTCGGCGGAGTCCGCAGAGTCGGTGGAGTCGGCGGAGTCCGAGGGCGAGGAGCTGGCCGGGCTCGGCCAGCAGCTCTCCGAAGCGGGGGCGCACGCGGCGGTCTGCCTGGACCGGTCCGGCGCCAGGGTGGCCCCGGTGGGCGGCGGAAGGGCCGGTCGGCTCACCGAACTCGGCGATCTGGCACCGGCGTTGGTCGCGCTGGACGAACTGCTCCGGGACGTCGGTGAGACGCTGGTGGTGCTGGCCTGCGGGGCCGACACCGAGAGCCTGTACTGGACGTGCATCGACGGCGTGGACGCGGTGTCGGAGTGCAAGGACCTGGCCGGGCGGCTGCGCAAGGCGGTCGGCCGGGGTGGGGGAGCGGAGTGTACGGCGCTCGGCGGGGCGGAGCCGGAACGGGCCGGTCGCGGGTCCCCGTTACTCGTGGTCCGGCTCGGCCCGCCGGGCGAGGGCGGGCCGACGGCCGGGGAGGAGCGGGCTCCGGACTACCGGGCGCCCGGCGTGGTCGGTGAGGTCGGTGAGGTCGGTGAGGTCGGCGCCTCGGGGGTGTCCGTGTCGGCCGGGTAGGCGGGGTCGGTGGCGGTGTCCACGATGTCGGACTGCAGCGCGGCGAGGTCCGCGGTCACCGAGGCGAGTAGCTCCTGCATCTGTTCCAGCAGGCTCTTGGGAGTCTCGGGCCCGGCCGAGGCGCTGGCGGCCGAGCCGGTGGGGCTGCTCGGGAGCTGCGGCGAGGCAGAGGGTTCGGACATGACGGGACCTCTTCGGATCGGTGGTGAGGTGTGCCGCAGCGACCAACGAACCGCGCCGACGGCCGGTCACCGCGCACCACCCGATGCGGTCCAACTCCGGTACGGGGTAAGCCTCTCGGGTGAGCCGGGCTTGCCGCCGCCGCGCGGCCTCGGCTAGGGCCGCCGCCCGTCCCGCGGCCCGTGCCGTCGCCTCGCCGCCGTTGGGCAGCGCAGTGCCCTCGCCCGTACCGGGCCCGGCGGAATGAACGAAAGGAAGGAGAAGAAGGGGGAAGACCCACCCCTTGCCACTCTCAACGTATAGCGCACCGGGGGTCTTGCGGCAAGGCCCCGGTGGTGGCGCACAATCGCAGGCCTCAGATCGGAGCTGATGCCATGAACCCCCTGACCACCAGTGCTTTCGACCTGCCCGAGCGCCTCTCCGCCAAGGCCGACCCGGCGCTGATCGCCGGCGACGAGCGGCACTTCACGGCCATCGCGGAGAGCCTGGAGCAGGCGATCGCCGAACTGTCCGACCGGCTCGACGAGGTGCGCCGGGCACCGGGCGGGGCCGGGCGGGCGGCGATGGACCGTGACATCGAGGTCCACCGGCTGAGCGGCCGCCTGCGCGCCCTGCGCCGCTACGGGCTGGACCTGTGCCTCGGGCGCATCGTCGCCGCGGACGGCGCCGAGTCGGTGTACATCGGCCGGTTCGGGCTCACCGACCGCGAGGGCCGCCGACTGCTGGTCGACTGGCGCTCGCCCGCCGCCGAGCCGTTCTTCGCGGCGACGCACGGCGATCCGATGGGCCTGGTCAGCCGCCGCCGGTACCGCTGGACGGGCGGCCGGATCGCCGACTACTGGGACGAGGTGTTCACCGCCGAGGCCCTGGAGGGGCACGCCGCACTGGACGACCAGTCCGCCTTCATCGCCAGCCTGGGCGGCCGGCGGTCGGCCCGGATGCGGGACGTGCTCGCCACCATCCAGGCCGACCAGGACACCATCGTCCGGGCGGGCTCGCGCGGCGCCCTGGTGGTCGACGGCGGTCCGGGCACCGGCAAGACCGTGGTCGCCCTGCACCGTTCCGCCTACCTGCTGTACTCCGACCCCCGCCTCGGCCACCGGCGCGGCGGCGTCCTGTTCGTCGGCCCGCACCAGCCCTACCTGGCCTACGTCTCCGACGTCCTGCCCAGCCTGGGCGAGGAGGGGGTGCGGACCTGCACCCTGCGGGACCTCGTCCCCGAGGGCGCGGGCGCGGCGGTCGAGGCCGACCCGGAGGTGGCCCGGCTGAAGTCCTCGGCGGAACTGGTCCAGGCGATCGAGAAGGCCGTCCGTTTCTACGAGGAGCCGCCCGCCGAGGGAATGGCGGTCACGACGTACTGGGCCGACCTGTGGCTGAGCGCCGAGGACTGGGCCGAGGCCTTCGACGCCCCGGATCCGGGCACCCCGCACAACGAGGCGCGCGAGCAGATCTGGGACGAACTGGTGGCGATCCTGCTGGACAAGCTGGAGCCCGGCGAGGAGGAGGTCCCGCCCGAGTTGTTCCGGCGGTCGCTGCGGCAGGACCGCGAGCTGGTCGAGACCCTCAACCGCGCCTGGCCGCTGATCGACGCGGCCGACCTGGTCGGCGACCTCTGGTCGGTGCCCGCCTACCTGCGGATGTGCGCGCCCCACCTCGCCCCCGAGGAGGTCCGTACGCTCCAGCGCAAGGACGCCCCGCAGGCCTGGACGGTCTCCGACCTGCCGCTCCTGGACGCGGCCCGGCAGCGCCTCGGGGACCGCGAGGCCTCGCTGCGCCGGCAGCGCGAGCGGGCCTCGGCGGCCGCCGAGCGCGAGCGGATGGCCGACGTCATCGGCGACCTGTTGCAGGCCGACGACGACGGCGAGGGCGCGGTGACCATGCTGCGCGGCCGGGACCTCCAGGACACCCTGGTCGACGAGGCCGCGCTGCCCGCCGCCGAAGCGGAGCCGCTGGCCGGCCCGTTCGCGCACATCGTGGTCGACGAGGCCCAGGAACTGACCGACGCGGAGTGGCAGATGCTGCTGCTGCGCTGCCCGTCCCGGAGCTTCACCATCGTCGGGGACCGCGCCCAGGCCAGGCACGGCTTCACCGAGTCGTGGGAGCAGCGCCTCCGGAGGGTCGGGCTCGACCGGATCACCATGGCCTCGCTGAGCGTCAACTACCGCACGCCGGAGGAGGTCATGGCGGAGGCCGAGCCGGCCATCCGGGCCGCGCTGCCGGACGCCAATGTGCCGAACTCGGTACGCAGCAGCGGCATTCCGGTCCGGCACGGATCCGTGGCGGAGCTGGAGGCGGTCCTCGACTCCTGGCTCGCCGGGCACACCGAGGGGACGGCCTGTGTCATCGGCGCACCGGACGTCCGGGAGCGGCCGAGGGTCCGCTCGCTCACCCCGGAGCTGGCCAAGGGGCTCGAATTCGACCTGGTCCTCCTGGTCGACCCGGAGGCGTTCGGCGAGGGCGTCGAGGGGGCGGTCGACCGCTACGTCGCGATGACCAGGGCGACCCGGCAACTCGTCATCCTCCGGAGCTCCTGATGGCGCGCCGTCCGGTCCTCGCTCGGCCGCCGCCCGGCCCCACCCAACCCTCGTCCGGCCTTTGCCCGGGGCGGCCGTCCACCTCCCGGGCGAGCGGGTAGCCCGGTCGGGTGATGGAGGTGCCGATCAACGGTGCCCGGGGCCAGACTGGGGCGATGGACGAGGACGAACCGCTGGCGTCGTGGGCCGAGCGGCGGGAGCAACGACTGCGACCTGTCGGGCAGTTGAGGGCCGTGCGGCTCATCGAAGAACAGCGGCGGGGCGCCCATGTGGCGCCGGGCGAGCCACGGCTGATCGTGCGGTGGGACGGCTACCAGTGGCTGCCGGAGACGGTGGCCGAGGACTACGCCGCCGCCCAGCGGATCCTGCACGGGATCGAGGGTGACGGCGTACGGCGACAGCCCCGCCCGGCGTCGCGACAGCGGAAGACGCCCGGGCGCCACCGTCGGCCGTAGGGTGCGCCGCCGGTCGTAGGGTGCGCCGCACATCGGGCGCCCCGCACGCCGGGCGTGTCGCCGCAACGGGCCGGAGTGCGCGAAAGGGGCCCGGCGCGCTCGGCGCCGGACCCCCAAGACGCACTGCCCGCAGGTCAGTTGTGGGCGTGCAGGTCCGCGTTCAGGCCGCCCCAGGAACCGGAGCGGGCGATGACCTCGACCGCGCCGGTCTGCGAGTTCCGGCGGAACAGCAGGTTGTCCTGGCCGGACAGTTCGACGGCCTTGGCCACCGCGCCGTCAGGGGTGGTGACCCGGGTGCCGGCGGTGACGTACAGGCCGGCCTCGACCACGCAGTCGTTGCCGAGCGAGATGCCGATGCCCGCGTTGGCACCGAGCAGGCAGCGCTCGCCGACCGAGACGACCTGCTTGCCGCCGCCGGACAGGGTGCCCATGATCGAGGCGCCGCCGCCGATGTCGCTGTGGTCGCCGACCACGACGCCCGCGCTGATCCGGCCCTCGACCATCGAGGTGCCGAGGGTGCCGGCGTTGAAGTTGACGAAGCCCTCGTGCATCACGGTGGTGCCCGCGGCCAGGTGCGCGCCGAGCCGGACGCGGTCGGCGTGGGCGATGCGCACCCCGGTCGGGGCGACGTAGTCGGTCATCCGCGGGAACTTGTCGATCCCGTAGACGGCCAGCTGGCCGCCCTGGGCGCGGACGGCCAGGCGGGCCTGCTCGACCTTGTCCACCGGGACGGGGCCGATGCTGGTCCACGCGACGTTGGCGAGCAGACCGAAGATGCCGTCCAGGTTCTGGCCGTGCGGCTTGACCAGGCGGTGGCTGAGCAGGTGAAGGCGCAGGTACACGTCGTGGGTGTCGAGCGGCTTCTCGTCCAGCGAGGCGATGGTGGTGCGCACGGCGACCACCTCGACGCCGCGGCGGGCGTCGGTGCGCAGGGCGTCGCCGGCACCGGCGCCGAGCTCGGCCTCGGCCTGCTCGGCGGTCAGGCGGACGGTGCCGGCCGGGCCGGGTTCGGCGGCCAGTGCGGGGGCGGGGTACCAGGTGTCGAGGACGGTGCCGTCGGCGGCGATGGTGGCCAGACCGGTGGCCACGGCGCCGTTCGGGAGGGAGGTGGATTCAGCAGTCACACCGAGCACGTTAACCAATGCGGGGGTCCGGTGCCGAACACGCCCGTCGTGCGGACGCGCCCTCCGCGCGCGTCTTCCGCGCCAGCCCGCAAGATGTGTCGCCGGAGGGCCGCCGGGCGGGAAAACCCGGTGCTCAGGGGCGGTGCGCTGGGCAATACTCGGACAGGTGTTCATGTCGATCTCCACTACCGGCAGCGCCGAGAGTCCGGCCACGGACCTCGGGTTCCTGCTGCACAAGCACCCCGGCAAGGTCCAGCGGTTCGCGACGTCGCACGGCGAGGCCCACGTCTTCTACCCGGAGGCGGGGGACGAGCTCTGCACGGCCGCGCTGCTGCTGGACATCGACCCGATCGCCCTGGTCCGCAAGGGCAGGGGCAACGGCAAGGGCCGAGGCGGCTCGCCCGACTTCGCGCTCGCCCAGTACGTCAACGACCGGCCCTACGCCGCGTCCTCGCTGCTCGCGGTGGCGCTGCGGACGGTGTTCCGGTCCGCGATGAAGGGCGCCTGCCCGGCCCGCCCCGAACTGCCGGGCCGGGCCCGCCCGCTGCGGATCGAGCTGCCCGCCGTGCCCGCGAACGGCGCGGGCGAGGGCGGAGGCCCGGCGATGGTGGCCAGGCTGTTCGAACCGCTGGGCTGGCGGGTCGACGCGACGGCGATCCCGCTGGACGAGTCCTTCCCGGAGTGGGGCGAGTCCCGCTACGTGCGGATCGTGCTCGCCTCGGAGTCCGTCCGCCTCGCCGACGCGCTCCAGCAGCTGTACGTCCTGCTGCCGGTGCTGGACGGCGCCAAGCACTACTGGGTCGCCCCGGACGAGGTGGACAAGCTGCTCGCCGCGGGTGAGGGCTGGCTGGCCGCCCACCCGGAGCGTGCCCTGATCACCCGCCGCTACCTGTCCCGGCGCTGGTCGCTGACCCGGGCCGCGATGGAGCGGCTGGAGCTGGCTCGGCTGGCCGAGGCGGACGACCGCGAGGTCGAGGAGATCGACCACGCGGTCGACGACCGACCGGAGGAGGAGAAGCACCCCGGTGCCGAGCAGTCCGGCGCCGAACGGCCCGGAACCGAGCAGCAGCCTGACACCGAGCAGCCCGCCGAGCCCAAGCAGCCCTCCCTCGCCGAGCAGCGCCGCACCGCGATCCTCGCCGCCCTGCGAGAGACGGGTGCGGCCCGGGTCGCCGACCTCGGCTGCGGCCAGGGCGAGCTGATCGGAGAGCTGCTGAAGGACGCCCGGTTCACCGGGATCCTCGGCGTGGACGTCTCCGCCCGGGCGCTGCACGCGGCGAGCCGCAAGCTGCGCCTGGAGCGTCTGTCCGAGCGTCAGGCGGCCCGGGTGACGCTGGCGCAGGGCGCCCTGACGTACACCGACGCCCGGTTGAAGGGATACGACGCGGCGGTGCTGTGCGAGGTCATCGAGCACCTGGACCTGCCGCGGCTGCCCGCCCTGGAGTACGCGGTGTTCGGCGCGGCCCGCCCCAAGGCCGTCGTCGTCACCACGCCGAACGCCGAGTACAACGTCCGCTGGGACAGCCTCCCGGCCGGCAGCGTGCGGCACGCCGACCACCGCTTCGAGTGGTCCCGGGCCGAGTTCCGGGGCTGGGCCGACAGGGTCGCCGCCGCCTACGGCTACTCGGTCGAGCTGCGCCCGGTCGGCCCGGAGGACGAGGAGGTCGGCGCCCCGACCCAGCTGGCCCTGTTCCGCACCGAGCCCGCCGCCACACCGACCAGCACCGCACCCGAGGGAGGCGAGCCCCGATGACCGACGACGCGACCCAGCACACCGACCGGACCGACCACACCGACCACACCGGCCACCCCGAGAGCACCGCC
>NZ_JAFLNG010000392.1 GCF_017427025.1 Streptomyces sp. FH025 | reverse complement strand
GCCGTGACGGGGGGCCCCCACGGGTTGGTCGAGCCGTAGGAGGGCCCGACGCCCTCCGAGGTGGCCCGCACGCCCCAGGGCCGGGACGGCGCCGCGTGCCGGGCCTGGTTCACCGGGAGCGCGCGCGGCCCGGAGAAGGCGCCGATGCCGTGCGCCCGCCCGGTCGGGGGAGCGGTGGTGAGCAGCTCCTTCGGCACCACCAGCACCGCGCGCACGCCGCCGTACGCGGAGCGGCGCAGCGACAGCTGGAAGCCGTACGCCTGGCAGAGCCGGCCGAGGACGGTGAAGCCCAGCCGGGGGGACTCGGTGAGGTCGTCGAAGTCCTTGGAGACCATGGCCTCCCGGATGGAGCGTTCGGCGCGGATGCGCGCCTCGTCGGTCAGCCCGAGACCGCCGTCCTCGATCTCGACCGCTATCCCGCTCTGCACCTCGGAGGCGCTCAGATGGACGTGGCTGTGCGGCGGGGAGTAGCGGGTCGCGTTGTCGAGCAGCTCGGACACGGCGTGGATCAGGGGTTCGACGGCCGGGCCGATGACCGAGATCTGGGCCACCGGGTGCAGGTCGACGCGCTGGTACTCCACGATCCGGGACATCCCGCCGCGCAGCACGCTGTACAGGGCGATCGGCCTGGTCCACTGGCGGCCGGGCCGGGCGCCGTTGAGGACGGCGATGGAGTCGCCGAGGCGGCCGACCAGCGCGTTGCCGTGGTCGAGGCGCAGCAGGTCCTCGAAGACCGCCGGGTCGTTGCCGTGCCGGTCCTCCATCTCCCGCAGGTCCTTGGCCTGTCGGTGGTTGATCGCCTGGACCCGGCGGGTGAGGTGGACGAAGGCGCGCTCGGCGGAGTCGCGTCGGCCGACCTCGTCGTTGACGACCTGGGCGATGCCGCGCACCACCATCTCCAGGGGGCGGCGGAACCGCTGGGACAGGAACGGGTTCGGCCGCTGGAAGGGCTTGAGCAGCACGTCGATGGACGAGCCGTACCGGGCCCCGGCCACCAGCTTGCGCAGCTCCACCGAGGCCATCCGGTCCAGCTCCTCCTCCTGCGCGGCGAGGCGGTGGCTCAACTCGTCGACCCGCCGGGCGTGTTCCTCGCGCAGCTCGGCGAGCGCCCGCCCCCGGCGGGCGGATTCGGCCGCCACGACGGCCACCAGCACGGTGGCCGTGGCCCCGCACCACAGCACCTCGGCCCGGGCCCCGGCGGACACCACCACCGCGACCACCACCGCCGCCGCCGTCACGGCAGTGGGCAGCAGCCAGCCGAGCAGGGGCGCGGGGCGCCGTCTGGTGGGTGACGATCCAGCTCGAAGCATCTCGGAATCCTCAGACGATCGGAACAGAACGGGGTCGGGCGGCGGCGGCCGGCCCCGGAGGCGTGGTGCAGCATAGCCAAGTTCGGAACAATCCTGACCGAACCTCAAGAACACCGTCGGTCAACCGACTTGTGGCAACTTGCCGGACATGCCCGATATTTCGCACGCCAGTCGCAGCGTGGGACGGCCGTCGCTCCGCCACCAGGCTTCTCGCCCGGACGCGCCCGCACCGGCAACCCGGCGCGGATTCGCTCATGTGAAGGGTTTCCGGGCCAAGTCGCCCTGATTAGTGGCGAGTTCGTGCTACGTGAGGCCTGCGGGCCCCGCTGATCACCCGTTCGGGGGAATCGACCCCTGCGGGGCAACGGATGTTGCCCATGAGGGCAATGACTGTTGACGGTTCGTGTGTCCGCTCCCTACAGTGCGGGGCCATGGACGTGGAGGAGCTCGGCAGACGCGTGGCACAGGACGTGAGCGGCGGGGGAGGGACGGAGGGCCTCCGGCGGCTGTCCGGGGTGATCGCGGCACTGGAGGAGCGCCGGACGGCCGTGGTCGAGGAGCTGCGGCGCGGCCACGAGGCGACCTGGGAGGAGATCGGCCGGGCCTGCGGGATGACCCGCCAGGGCGCGACCCGGCGCTGGGCCGGGCGGCTGCGGGCCCGCTCCTTCGGCCTCGCGGTCGACTCCTACCAGCACGGCCGGCCCGGCTACCCGCAGGCGCTGATCGGCTCGGCGGTGCCGCGCGAGGCCCGCCGGGTGCTCGATCTGGGCGCCGGGACGGGCCAGTTGACCCGACTGCTGGTCGAGGCCGGGCTGGACGTGGTCGCGGTCGAACCCGACGAGACCATGCGCGCCCGACTCGCCGCGACGGTGCCCGGGGCGGCGGTGCGGGCCGGCTCGGCCGAACGCATCCCGCTGCCCGACGGCAGCGTGGACGCCGTGGTGGTCGCCCAGGCCTGGCACTGGTTCGACCAGGCGACGGCCGTACCCGAGATCGCCCGGGTGCTCGCCCCCGGCGGAACGCTCGCCCTGGTGTGGAACATCCGTGACGAGTCCGAGCCCTGGGCCGCCGAACTCGGCGCACTGATGCACCGTACGACCCGTCAGCGGATCGACACCGCGCCGGTGCCACCGCCCCCGTTCGGCCCGCCCGAGCGGCTGGAGATCCGCTGGGAGCACCCCACCACGGCGGCCGGGATCACCGACCTCGTCGCCTCGCGCAGCTACGTCATCGCCCTGCCCGAGGCCGAACGCGCCCGCCTGCTGGCCGACGTCGAGCACCTGCTCGCCACCCACCCCGACCTCGCCGGCCGGGAGCGGATCGCCATGCCCTACCTCACGAGGTGCACCCGTGTCCGCCTCGGCTGAGCCCGTCACCATCCGCCGCCTGGTGCGGCTGCTGGACGGTCCGGCATCCGGGGGCGGCTGACAATTGTCACGGTCCGGCGGTGCGGTGGCACACTGCCGGCCGCCCCGGGCCCGCGGCCAGGATGAGGGCATGACCACCACGGACCTCCACCACCCCGACACCCGTCGGGCCTTCGGCACCGTCAGGCGACTCGTCCTCGCCTACCTCGGCCTCAGCGTGCTCACGCTGGTTGCGGCCTTCGCCCTGCGTGACCACACCGCCGTGGTGACCCCGGCGGTGTGGATCCGCGGCACCATCGTCGTGGCCAGCGCCGCCGTCACGCTGCTGCTCACCGTCCGCGCGGCCCGCGGCTCGCGCGGGGCCTTCCGACGGCTGCGGATCCTCTCGGGGGTGATGATCGTCGCGATCGCCGCGATCATCGTGCTGCCGGGCGTGTTCCCGTTCTGGATGAAGATCGAGCAGGGCCTGTGCGGCCTCGCGCTGCTGGGTGTGGCGGCCCTGGTCAACGGGCGGCAGCTGCGCACGCTGTTCGCCAAGCCCTGAGGAGGGGGACACACGGGTGACCGGCCTCGACCACGAGAGCACACAGAGCCCCGTCCAGCGCTGGGTGCAGGGCGGGCGGCGGATACTGCTTGGCGCCGGGATGCTCGTCTTCCCCGCGCTCACCGCCATGGCCGTGGGCGGCACCGCCTCCGGTGCGGACGCGGCCGCCGGCTACGCCGTGACCGGCGCGTTCGGCCTCTGCTACCTGCTGCTCTCCTACACCCTCGGCCGGGAGCTGCGGCGCTGGACCGCACCGCTGCTGGCGGTGATGACCGCCTTGTTCCTCGCCGCGCTGCCGTTCGCGCACGCGGACGCCTTCTTCCTGGCCACCGTGGTCGTCTCGGTGATCACCGTGGTGCGGCGCGAGTACGCCGCCCGGGCGGTGACCGCCGGCACCCTGGCCGCGCTCCTGGTGCCCTGGGCCGTGCGCCCCTGGCACACCGGACCGGGCGGATTCCAGGCGCTGGCCCTGCTGTTCACCGCGCTCACCTGCGGCGCCTTCGCCGAGATCGCCACCACCAACCGGGCCCTGATCGCCGCCCGTGCCGAGGTCGAACGCCTCGCCTCCGAGGCCGAGCGCAACCGGATCGCCCGGGACCTGCACGATCTGCTCGGGCACTCGCTCACCGCGATCACCGTCAAGTCCCGTCTGGCGCAACGGATGGCGGGCAAGGACCTGGAACAGGCGGTGGCGGAGATGGCGGCCGTGGAGACGCTGTCCCGCCAGGCGCTGTCCGACGTCCGCGCCGCCGTCTCCGGCTACCGGGAGGTCACTCTGGCCGGCGAACTGGCCCGCGCCCGTGAACTGCTGCGCGCCGCCGGGGTGGTGGCCGACCTGCCCACGGCGGCGGACGCGGTCGGGCCGGAGAGTCGCGAGCTGTTCGGCTGGGTGCTGCGCGAGGGCATCACCAACGTCGTCCGCCACGCCCGGGCGGGCCGCTGCTCGGTGGCGCTCACCGCCCACTCGGTGGAGATCCGCGACGACGGCACGGGCGGCCCGGGCCACGGCGGCGACGGAGGCGGCCGCGGGGACGGCAAGGGGCTGACCGGCCTGCGCGAACGGGTCGCCGCGGCGGGCGGTACGGTCGAGGCCGGCCCGCTCGACCCGCGCGGGTGGCGACTGCTGGTCACCGTCCGGCGGCCCGACTCCCCTTCCGAAGGGACGACATGACGATCCGCCTGCTGCTCGCGGAGGACCAGGAGCTGGTCCGCACCGCCCTGCGCACCCTGCTCGACCTGGAGGACGACTTCGAGGTGGTCGCCGCCGTCGGACGCGGCGACCAGGTGGCGGAGGCGGCCCGCGAGCACCGGCCGGACGTCGCCCTGCTGGACATCGAGATGCCCGGACTCGACGGCCTGGCGGCCGCCGCGGTGCTCGCCCAACAGGCACCGCACTGCCGGGTGGTCATCCTCACCACGTTCGGCCGCGCCGGCTACCTGCGCCGCGCCATGGAGGCGGGAGCCCTCGGCTTCGTGGTGAAGGACGCCCCGGCCGAGGCGCTCGCCGAGGCCATCCGCCGGGTCGCGGTGGGGGAGCGGGTGGTGGACCCGGAACTGGCCGCCGCCACCCTCGCGGCGGGCGCCTCCCCGCTCACCGCCCGCGAACGCGACGTGCTGAACGCCTCCCGCTCCGGCGCCGGAGTCGCCGAGATCGCCGGGAAGCTCTACCTGTCCGAGGGAACGGTCCGCAACTACTTCTCCGCGGTGATCACCAAGACCGGCACCCGCAACCGCACCGAGGCCCTGCGCACCGCCGACGAGCGCGGGTGGCTGTAGCCGTCGTGGGTGCGGCCTCGTGCCGACCGGGCCGACGGGCAGGGGAGTGCACGCGGTGTTATGACTGATTGCGGAAGGTAGCCGACGCTGAGGCAGGTCCCCGTGAATCACCGGAACCGTGTGCGAAGGGCCTGCCGATCGGCGTTCTGGCCCATCGTCGCCGGCCTGTTCCTGATCGCCCCGCTCGCCGGGTGCACCGCGTCCGGCCACCCGGCCGCCGAAGCGGAGGGCGGGTCCGCCGACCGGCGGATCCGTGACCTGATGGTCGCCCAGGCCCCCCTCGACGAGGCGGCCGACCAGATCCGCGACCTCGCCGACTGGGGGCGCAAGGACGGCTACGGGGGCGTGGTGGTCTCCCCCGAGGAGCGCAGACTCCGCCTCTACTGGAAGGGCGACCTCCCGGACGACGTGGCGGGTCTGGTGGACCGGCTGCGGAAGTCGGTGGACATCGACGTCCGGAAGTCCGCCCACTCCCAGGCCGAACTCTTCGCCGCGGTACAGCGGCTGGAGGACGCCCACCTCAACGGCCGGAGTTCGGGTGAGGTTTCCGTCGCGGACCTCGGGAGCTACCGGATCGTCGAGCTCGGCCCCTCGCCGGACGCCAGCTCGATATGGGTGAGCGCCGAACCGTTCTCGGGCCTCCAGCCCCCCGGACGGCTGGACCCGGCGCCGCTGGCCGCCTCACTCCGTGAGGTCGCGGCGGTGCCCGTCAAGGTGCGCATGCGGGTGGCGAACCCGGACGCCCCGGCGCTCCAGGTGGCGCGACCGGGCGCAGCGCCCTCCGTCGCGCGGGCCGGCACCGGGGACACGTGCGCCACCCCCACCTGGTCCGGCCCGGACCCGGCCCCGACCGGCCCGGGCTGCACGCGGCTGAACGACGGGAAACCGTTCTCGGGCGGTGCGCGGTGGATCCACCAAGGCGACGAACCGATCCACGATCAGGGCTGCACGACCGCCTTCGGCGTCCACGACCAGAACAACGCCACGTACCTGCTGACCGCCCACCACTGCGTCGCGGGCGCCGAGACCGGGCCCGTCACGACGTTCGGCCGCGGCGACCTGGGCACCATCGAAGCGGACACCCCACTGGCGGCGCTGCTCTCCCCCAAACAGAGCGACGACCCCACCCAGACCAAGGCCGGCGGCAACCTGCCCGACCTCGGGCTCATCGCGGCACCCTCCGGCAACCGGATCTACGACGGCGGCTACGACACCGGGACCACCAAGCAGGTCTCCAAGGCCGACCACACCAATCCCGGTGACTACGTCTGCGTCTCCAGCTCCTTCAGCAAGACGTTCTGCAACATCCGCGTCGACCGGCTGGCGGGGCACAGCCCCACCACGGGCTTCTACGTCGGCCAGTGCCAGCCCGGGGGAAAGGGCTGCGTCGCCGCCGACGTGCACGCGAGCGGTTCCCCCGTCTTCTCCCTCGACGGCGGCGACCCGGCGCACAAGGTCATCGCGAAGGGGGTGGTGCACCGGGTGGGCAGTGACGCGGCCCTCGACGGCTCCTCGTGCCCCTCCTCGGTCCCCAAGGGCGACAACACGGAGAACTGCGCCGAAGAGGTCCACTTCAGCGATCTCGCGGCCGCGCTGGAGGCGACCAGGACCGGTTATCCGGACTTCACCGACCGGTACCTGGCCATCAACGACTGACGCCACCCGGAGCGCGGGGTCGGCTACTCCACCAGCCCCGCCCGGTACGCCGTGATCACCAGCTGGACCCGGTCGCGGGCGGAGAGCTTGGCCAGCAGGTGCCCCACGTGGGTCTTCACCGTGCCGGTGCTGACGCCCAGCCGGTCGGCGATCTCGGGATTGGTGAGCCCCCGCCCGATCAGCGTCAGCACCTCCAACTCGCGCCCGGTGACGGCCTGCTGAACTCTCCGCCGCTCGTGCTCGCCGTCACCGCGCCCGGCCGCCGGGCCGGCGGGGACGGCCGCGAAGGCGCGGATCAGCCGACGGGTGACGCTCGGGGCGAGCAGCGCCTCCCCGGCGGCCACCACCCGGATCGCGGCGAGCAGCTCCTCGGGCGGGGTGGACTTCAGCAGGAAGCCGGAGGCCCCCGCGCGCAGCGCCCCGTAGATGTACTCGTCCAGGTCGAAGGTGGTCAGGACGAGGATCCGCACCCCGCTCTCGGCGGTGATCCGCCGGGTGGCCGCCAGGCCGTCCGTGCCCGGCATCCGGATGTCCATCAGCACCACGTCCGGGTGCTCCGCCCGGGCCAGCCGGACGGCCTGCGCGCCGTCCGCCGCCTCGCCCACCACCTCGAAGCCGTCGGCGGCCGCCACGATCCCGGCCAGCCC
>NZ_JAFLNG010000391.1 GCF_017427025.1 Streptomyces sp. FH025 | reverse complement strand
GCTGGCCTGGGTCGCCGGGGTGCCCTGCGCGGCCGGGGCGGTCGCCTTGGCGGCCTTCTGGCACAGCTGGACCCAGCCGTCGAGCTCCTGCACGGTCGTGTGGGCGTCGGTCAGGCTGCCGACCGAGATGGTCTTGTTCACGTGGGCGCGCTGGTCCTGCGGCAGCCACTTCAGCGGGATGTTGCTGTACGAGTCGTGCACCGAGGACAGGTTCAGGCCGGCCAGGTTCTGGTTGACGCCCTGGTAGATGGCGACGTGGTCGCCGTCCTCGCCGATGTAGTACTGGCCCTGCGTCCACCGGTAGCCGAAGAACCCGGCGCCGCCCAGCAGACCGAGCGTGACCAGGGCGGCCAGCGAGATGGTCAGGCCCCGGCGCTTGCGCCTGGGGGGCTGGTCCTCGTCGAACTCCTCGGTGCCGTACACCGACGGCTCGCCGGAGCCGTAGCCGTACCCGCCCTCGTAGCCCTCGGCGGGGCCGAAGCCGCCCGAGCCGTCCTCGTAGCCCTCGGCCGGGCCGAAGGCGCCCTGCGGGCCGCGGCCGAGGCCGGCGGCGCGGCCGGCCGGGGTGTCCGCGATCGAGCGGTCGGCGGCGGACGGGGACGGCGGGGTTTCGGCGACCGCGCCGACGACCACCGGGACGTCGCTGAACTGGCCGCTCATGGTGTCCGTGGCGCCGACGTCGATGACGTCCGCCACGATGCAGGTGATGTTGTCCGGACCGCCGCCGCGCAGCGCGAGCTGGATCAGCTCCTGCACGGTCTGCTCGGGCGAGTAGAAGCTGCCGAGGGTGTCCTGGAGGGTCTGGTGGCTGACCGGGCCGGAGAGGCCGTCGGAGCAGATCAGGTAGCGGTCGCCGGCCCGGACCTCGCGGATCGACAGGTCGGGCTCGACCTGGCCGCGGCCGTCCAGGGCCCGCATCAGCAGCGAGCGCTGCGGGTGGGTCTCGGCCTCCTCGGGCGTGATCCGGCCCTCGTCGACCAGGCGCTGCACCCAGGTGTGGTCCTGGGTGATCTGCACCAGCGAACCGTCGCGCAGCAGGTAGGCGCGGGAGTCGCCGACGTGCACCATGCCCATGCGCTGGCCCGTCCACAGCATGGCGGTCAGCGTGCAGCCCATGCCCTCCAGCTGCGGGTCCTCCTCGACCATCTGCCGGAGCCGGTCGTTGGCGCCCTGGACGGCGTCGCCCAGCAGGGTCAGCAGGTCGGCACCCGGCACGTCCTCGTCCAGCCGGACGATCGAGCCGAGCACCTCCGAGGACGCGACCTCGCCGGCCGCGGCGCCGCCCATGCCGTCGGCCACGGCCAGCAGCCGCGGCCCGGCGTAGCCGGAGTCCTCGTTCCCCTCCCGGATCAGTCCCTTGTGGGAGCCGGCGGCGAAGCGCAGCACCAGGGTCATGCGACCTGTGCCCCCCTCTGGGTCATGGACGGGTTGCTGTCCCTCATGCGCTACTACTTCCGCAGTTCGATGACGGTCCTGCCGATACGGATCGGCGTGCCCGGCTGGAGCGGGGTGGGCGCGGTCAGGCGCTGCCGGTCCAGATAGGTGCCGTTGGTGGAGCCTAGATCCTCGACCGTCCACTGCCCAGTCTGATCCGGATAGATCCTGGCATGCCGGGAGGACGCGTAGTCGTCGTCCAGCACGATGGTGGAGTCGTGCGCGCGGCCCAGCGTGATGGTCTGGCCCTGCAGCGCGACGGTGGTTCCGGCCAGTGAGCCCTGCACCACGACGAGCTGGGTCGGAGCACCGCGGCGGCGGCCGCCGCCCTGGGTCTGGCCCGCGCCGGGGGCGCCGGGGGCGGGCGTCGGACGCCCGGCGGCGGTGGCGGCGGGCGCGGCACCGGTGGACGGGGCGCTCGCGCCGCGGCGGGAGGTGCGGGGGTTCACCTTGGTGCCGAACAGGTCGCTGCGGATCACCTGGATCGCGACGATGACGAACAGCCACAGCACGGCCAGGAAGCCCAGCCGCATGACCGTGAGGGTCAGTTCTGACATGGCCGTCCCGCCAGTCGGTGAGCGAGGCGCGCGAACAAATCGGACACTACCCTTCGACCTGCCGGTAGACGATGGTGGTGGATCCCACGACGATGCGGGAGCCGTCGCGGAGCGTAGCGCGCTGGGTGTGCTGCCCGTCCACCACGATGCCGTTGGTGGAGCCCAGGTCGAGGACCATCGAAGGGGTGCCGGGGCGGATCTCGGCGTGCTTGCGGGAGACCCCGGGGTCGTCGATCCGCACGTCCGCCTCGGTCGAGCGGCCGAGCACGCAGGCCGCGCCGGTGATCTGGTGGCGGGCGCCGTTCACCTCGATCCAGCGGCGCACCGAGGTGCCGTGGCCGGCTCCGGGGAAGGCACGGACGTTGCCGCCGGCCGGCTGGCGGTCGTAGCCGGGCTGCGGCGGGGCGTACTGCTGGGGCTCCTCGGCGGCCAGGGTGCGGCTGCGCACCCGGTACAGGCCGGTGTCCAGGTCGTCGGCCTTCTCCAGGTTCACCTGGAGCGGGCCCATGAAGGTGTACCGCTGGGCCTCGGCGTACTCGCGGACCATGCCGGCGAGCTCGGTGCCGAGCTGCCCGGAGTACGGGCTGAGCCGCTCGTGGTCGTGCGGGCTGAGCTCGACGATGAAGTCGTTCGGCACGACGGTGCGGTCGCGGTTCCAGATGCTCGCGTTGTTGTCGCACTCGCGCTGCAGCGCCCCGGCGATCTCCACGGGCTGGACCTCGGACTTGAACACCTTGGCGAAGGTGCCGTTGACGAGACCCTCAAGCCGCTGCTCGAACTTCTTCAGCATTCCCATGGGGCACCCCCTTCCAGGGTTCGTTCGCCTGCCTGCCGACCGGACCTCTCCGGGAACCAGTCCACGGGGGAGTCGGTCATGCCTACTTGCGGTACTTCCGTACTGATCGTATCCACGCCGGGCCCTTCCGTACGGTTCCCGGACCGCGTGGTGCCCGGGGGTGGGCTCGGACACACAGGGTGACGCATTCCGGGGACGGCACGCCAGGTCTGCCCGTCGGAGCCACCGCCCACCCCTCGATCGTCCGTTCGTCGAGCATCCGTTCGGAGGTGGCCGGTCCCCCGGAATACGGATTCGGAGCCACCCCGCAGGTCGTGCTACTGTTTTCCACGTCGGAAGGGCCGCCCGGAAGGGAAGCCGGACCGAGGAAGCGCGAAGGCCACATGGTACCGAGCGGCTCCGAGGGTCGGACGGCAGAGAAGACAACACCCATGCGCGGGTGGCGGAATAGGCAGACGCGCTGGATTCAGGTTCCAGTGCCCGAAAGGGCGTGGGGGTTCAACTCCCCCCTCGCGCACAGCGAAGCCCCGCAGATCTTCGGATCTGCGGGGCTTTCTCGTTCCCCGGGCCGCTCCGGCGGCGCCGCCGCCCGGGCCTGCGGGTCAGGAGCGGTTGGCGGGCAGCTCGGCGCGGACCTCGAAGCCGCCGTCCTGGGTCGGGCCGGCGGTGAGGGTGCCGCCCAGCAGCTGGGCGCGCTCGCGCAGGCCGACCAGGCCGTGGCCGCCGCCCGGAAGGGGCTCGGCGGGGTGCACCGGCGGCGCCTCGTTGCGGACCTCGACCCGCAGCCGGCGGCCCTTCGCCCGGACCCGCACGTGCACCACCGCCTCCGGGGCGTACTTGGTGATGTTGGTGAGCGCCTCCTGGACGGTGCGGTAGGCAGCCCGCTCGACGGCCTCCGGCCACGGGCGGTCGCCGGGGTTCAGCTCGGTGTCGGCGGCCAGGCCGCTCTCCTCGATCAGCCGGGGAAGGTCGGCCAGCCGGGGCTGCGGGGCGAGCGGGGCGTCCGCGAACGGGCCGCCGGTGCCGCGCAGCACCCCGACCATCTGCCGCAGCTCGTCCAGGGTCCGGACCGAGAGCTCGCGGATGGTGCGGGCGGTGGTCGAGGCGGCCGGGTCGGTGGTGCTCACCTGGAGCGCGCCGGCCTGGATGCTGATCAGGCTGACCTGGTGCGAGACCACGTCGTGCATCTCCCGGGCCAGCCGGCCGCGCTCGCTGAGCAGCACCCGCTCGGCGAGGAGCCGGCTCTCCCGCTCCTGGCCGCGGGTCAGCTCGTCCAGCCGGGCGGCCAGCTCCCGGCGGGTGCGGGAGAGCAGGCCGGTGGCGGCCGGGCCGGCCGCCAGCATCACGGCCTGGATGGCGTTGAGGGCGTTGTCCCGGCTCAGGTCGAGGACGGTGGGGGGCAGCGGCCAGTGGAAGAACTCGACCAGGGTGAACAGCGTCCCGCAGGGGAGCACGATCCTGGGGCTGGGGCGTTCGGCGGCCACCGTGTAGACGGCGGTGATCGGGGCCAGCCAGATCTCGCCGAACCAGCTGCCGGGCATGGTGAGCAGCAGCACCGCCACCGGGAAGCGGCGGCGCAGGAACAGCGCGACGGCTGCCAGCGTGGAGAGCGCGACCTGCCACCAGGAGGCGTCCCGGGCCACCAGCGCGGCGTCCAGCAGGGAGTAGAGGACGGGCAGCAGCAGCATCAGCCAGGGGGCGGTGCACCAGGCCGGCAACCGTCGGGACGGCAACTGGTCGACGGCGGTCATGCCCCGTCGCCGGGCTTGGGCCGGACCAGCCCGGCCCGGTGGGCGAGCACGGCGGCCTGCACCCGGTTGGCGGCGCCGAGCTTGCCGAGGATCGCGCTGATGTGGTCCTTGACCGTCCCGGTGCCGAGGAAGAGCCGGTCGGCGATCTCGGCGTTGGACAGGCCCTCGCCGAGCAGCGCGAGCACGTCCAGCTCCCGGCCGGTGAGGGTACGGGCCAGCGCGGTGGCCTCGGCGTCCGGGCCGCCGCCGTCCACGTAGCCGCCGATGACGGTGCGGGTGACGGTCGGGGAGAGGATGTTGCCGCCGGCCGCGAGCACCCGGACGGCGTGCACCAGCTGCTCGGGGGCGGTGTCCTTCAGCAGGAAGCCGGCCGCGCCGGCCCGCAGCGCGGTGCCGATGTACTCGTCGGTGTCGAAGGTGGTGAGCATCGCCACGGCGGGCGGATCCGGCAGGGCGCGCACGCGGCGCAGCACGGAGATGCCGTCGAGGTCCGGCATCCGGATGTCGAGCAGCACCACGTGCGGACGCAGCCGCTGGACGTGTTCCTCGGCCTGCCCGCCGGAGCAGTCGCCGACCACCTCCAGGTCGGGGGCGGAGCCGACGATCAGGCCGAGGCCGGAGCGGACCAGGATCTCGTCGTCGACGATCAGCACGCGGGTGGTGGTGATGGTGCCTCCTCGGTTCGGGCGGCCGGGTTCGGGCGGTCCGCGGGGGTGCTTTTGAGGGTAGGGCCAGTGGTGGCGGCGTGCCGAACGCGTGACGGGGGTGTACCCCCGCCGTTCGGCGGGGGTGGGAATCCGCTACCCGGTTCACGCAATTCTCAGGAATGGTGGGGAACCATGGAATTGGCTGCTCTTCTGTCGGCCCACCTCCCAGCTGGGCGGTAGGACCGGCCGAGTGGCCGGTCAGTCCGTCGGGCCCGTGCGGGCGCCCGGCGCCGGGCCGTGTGCGGATGCGCCCCACCATCTGATCGTTTGGAATTGAGCTGTGTCGTCCACTGTGAAGTCGGAGCCGTCCGCCACGTCCCACGGGCCCCGGCCCGTCAGCGTGCTCGAGCGCTGGCGTCCGCGGGCCGCCACGGCGTCCGTCTGGTACCTGAGGCTGCTCGCGCTGCTGAACGTGGCGACGGTGCTGCTGGCGCCCTTCCGCAACCAGGTCAGCGAGCACAACGAGGGTGAGTACTTCACCCCGTACCTGATGACCTCCGGTCTGGCCGCCGCGGTGCTCTCGGTCTTCCTCGCGGTCGCGATGCGCCGGCGCAAGCGGGCCGCGTGGATCTTCAACGCGGCGCTCAGCAGCGTGTTCGCGCTGCTCTACGTGGCGGCCATGGTGCTGCCCGGCGAGCGGTTCGACGAGCACCCGCTCAACTACTTCTCGACGATCCTGACCTGCCTGTTCGTGCTGGCGCTGCTGGTCGGGCGCAAGGAGTTCACCTCCAAGGGCGACCGCTCCAACCCGAAGACCGCGGCGGCCACCTTCGTCGGCGGGCTGGTGTTCGGCGGCGCGGTCGGCGCGCTGCTGGTCTGGCTGACCAACGAACTGACCGGCGCCGACTGGTGGGACCTCTTCCGCTACTCGGTCGGCCGGATGATCACCATCACCCCGTCCGAGCACCTGCGTTCGGTGATCGCCGCCCCGACCTGGGTGAACGCGGCGATCAACGCGATGGGCGCGGTGCTGTTCCTGCTGGTGCTGTACGTGGCCTTCCGCAGCCCGCGCGGCAAGGAGCTGCTGACCCCGCAGGACGAGGCGAAGCTGCGCGAGCTGCTGGACAAGCAGGGCGAGCGGGACTCGCTGGGCTACTTCGCGCTGCGCCGGGACAAGGCGGTGATCTTCTCCCCCAGCGGCAAGGCGGCGGTGACCTACCGGGTGATCGGCGGGGTGTCGCTCGCCTCGGGCGACCCGATCGGCGACCCGGAGGCCTGGCCGGGCGCGATCGACGCCTGGCTGGCCGAGGCCCGCGAGCACGCCTGGGCGCCGGCCGTGATGGGGGCCTCCGAGGAGGCCGGGGTGATCTACGCCCGGCACGGGCTGGACGCGCTGGAGCTGGGCGACGAGGCGATCGTCGAGCTGGACGAGTTCTCGCTGGACGGCCGGGCGATGCGGGTGGTCCGGCAGGCGTACAACCGGGTCAAGCGGGCCGGGTACACGGTGCGGATCCGCCGCCACGAGGACATCTCTGAGGCGGAGATGGCGCAGCTGGTGGCCAAGGCCGACGAGTGGCGCGACGGCGCGACCGAGCGCGGCTTCTCGATGGCGCTGGGCCGGCTCGGCGATCCGGCCGACGGCCGCTGCGTGATGCTGGAGTGCCACGACGGTGACGGCGAGCTCAAGGCGCTGCTGAGCTTCGTCCCGTGGGGCCCGGACGGGCTCTCGCTGGACCTGATGCGCCGGGCCCGGGACACCGAGAACGGCCTGATGGAGTTCATGGTGATCGAGCTGCTGCAGCGCGCCCACGAGGTGGGGCTGAAGCGGGTCTCGCTGAACTTCGCGATGTTCCGCTCGGTATTCGAGCGCGGTTCGAGGCTCGGGGCCGGGCCGGTGCTGCGGCTGTGGCGTTCCATCCTCGGATTCTTCTCGCGCTGGTGGCAGATCGAGTCGCTGTACCGGGCGAACGCCAAGTACCGGCCGATCTGGGAGCCGCGCTACCTGCTCTTCGAGAAGAGCAGTGAGATTCCGCGGATCGGCATCGCGAGCGCGCGCGCCGAGGGGTTCATCGTCGCGCCGAGTCTGCCCGCCCTGTTCCGTCGTCGGCACGCCGGGGCCACC
>NZ_JAFLNG010000390.1 GCF_017427025.1 Streptomyces sp. FH025 | reverse complement strand
CCGCCTTCGCCGCTGTCTATGCTCTGCTCCGCGCCTCGGCCGACCTCGCCGACCAGTTCGTTAACGCGGCGAAGGCCGTGTCCGCTTTCCTCGGCGTCTCGCTTTCGCGGGGCAGTCGCCGACTGTGGTCCGCCCGAGATTCCGTTCGGGTGTCTCGGTTGGCGGGCGTCGACGTTGCGCCTCGGAATGCACTCCTGGAGGTGACGGCATGACAACCTCGATCGATCAGATCGCCATCCTGGCGACGTTCGGCTCGACCTGGGCCGTGCTGGCCGTCGGTCACAACGTCGCGGACCACGTCCTCGGTCAGAGCGACCACCAAGCCGCGAACAAGGGGGCACCGAGCAAGGAGGAGCTGGCCGCCGGGGCACACCCGCGCCGGGGCTGGGCGGCCTGTCTGGCCCACGTCGGCCAGTACCACCTCGTCATGGCCGCGCTCCTTGCACTGGTGTGGCTCTTCATCCCGCTGCCGCTGACCGTGACGGGTCTGGTCGCTGGCTTTGCGTGGTCGGCGGCCAGCCACGCCATATTGGATCGGCGTTGGCCGGTTCGCTGGCTGCTGCAGCACACCGGCTCGCCGGACTTCGCCAACCTGAGGACGGCCGGGCTCAACGGGATGTACTTGGCCGATCAAGCCCTGCACGCCTTGGCACTGCTTGTCTCCGCAGTCCTGATCACCCGCCTGTGATTCTTCTGGCGCCCGTCGCTCACGCGCTATCCAGACCAGCCGTTGCAGTTCTCGAAGCCGGTCTCCAGGCTGCCGCGGAAGGCCAGCGCTTCGCGCCCGATGCCGAGAGCGCCGAGCAGGGCATCGAGCGCCGCTTCCACATCGTCTACCGAGCGACTCACCCAGACGAACGTGTACGGGACAGACGCTCCTTCGAGCTCGCTCAAAGCGAAGTCCGTCTTCTGGATGCGGAACATGGCAACATCCACGTAGCCGAGATCTTCCCAGCCTCGTTCGACGGTCAACCGCAACCGCGCCGCGAGCGCCTCCAGCGGCGGCTGCAACCCGGCCACCACCCGAAACGAGCTGGCTGCGAACTCCCACATGCTCGACTGGAACGCTGGGTTGCGCTTCCCGCCCTGGTACGAAGGAGCTTCCTCCCAGTCCGGTTCGGGTCCAGGAACGTTGACAGCAGCCATGTCGGCCTCCCCCTGCGAATGCCACTACTACCACCGAGCGCGCTTACCGTATCTCAGGTCACAGTGCGGTACTCGCCGCCTGAACAGTGCTGGTCAGAGCGCTGGTCACTCAGCGGCGGGGCAGGGGGACGACGCCGCTGACATCGTCCCCCTGCCCTTCGTCCGGAAACAGCTTCGACAGGCCGTGGCTGACGCTCATCGCGCGACGGAGGCGCTGGAGCTCATCGTCTTTGGCCGCGAGGACGGACAGCAGCAGCTGGTGACGCTCCTTCAACTGGTAGAACTCGGTGTTGGTGCGCGCGAGCTTGCTGGTGAGCCGCTGATTGACCTCCCGCAGTCGCGCGATGCGGGCCTCGCGGGGATCGGGCTGACGCCCGGCGGCCCAGGCGGCGGATCGTCGCTTCTCGAACTCGTCCTTCAGATGACCCCAGGTCCGGTAGAGGGACGCGCGGGAGATGCCCGCCTCGCGGGCGAGCGTCTTGGCGTCACAAGATCCGCCCAGCGGGATCTGCCCGGCCAGCAGGCGGTCGATGGCCGCGCGGATCCGCCTCTCGATCTGGTCGCGTTGGTCCTGGCTGAGCGCCATGTCATTCGGCCTTTCCGGATGCCTTATCGATCTCGTGCAGGACGCGCGTCGAGCGCTCGTGCTCGGCTCGCAGCCGTTGCTTCTCCGCAATTGGGACGCGGGGACTGGCCAGCATGACGGCGCCGTTGTCGGCGGCGCTCTGCCAGACGGGCCGGTGAACGAGGTGATGGGTGGCCTGGGGGCATCGGGCGCTGTCACACATCCCGGTCAACGGGGAAGCGGCGGATTTGGCGCCGGCGAGCTTGAGACACAGTGCCTTCGCCGGGTCCTCGAACCAGCAGTAGTTCGCGGCGGACAGGTGCAGGACCGACGCCTTCTGCTTCAGCAGCAGCTCGACCTGCCGGTCGGTGACCACCTTTGCCGCTCCCGGATCGTGGTCTTCCAGCCCCGTCTCGACGGTGCGGAACGTGGCCAGCAGGGCGTCGGCTCCCGGGCCGGAAGGAAGCTGCCCTTGCTCGAACTGGCGGTAGGCCTCCACGGTCCGCCTGAGCTTCTCTGTCTCTTCGGCCCTCTTCCACTCATGGTGGAACACGGCCTGGGCGCCCCCGGGCCGTGCGGCGTATCCCTCGCTGGTTGCCACGGAGAGGTGCTTGAAGTGGACCTTGGTGGCCAGTAGGCCGCCGGGCCGTGCGGCCATTTCGACGGAAAGTGTGCGCCGCAGTCGGCGGGGGTGGATCGGATCATCAGGGATCGGTTCCAGGCCCATCCGCTGTCCGGCGGGCGAGGTGACCCACTTCCGGAGCCAGGTCATGGCTCCGTTGCTCTCAAAGCCCTTGAAGTCGAAGAGCAACTGTCCAGGGGCTGCATCCGTGAGCTGCTCGGCCAAGGCGATGACGCGGGCGACCTCTTCGATGACGACCCATTCGTCTGCCTCGCCGCCCCAGCGGCGGCCCTTGACCACCTTGCTGACCAGCCGATGCCGGGCCAGACCGGTGTCGTTCTCGCTGTCCGTGCGGCGGCACCCGACGGTCAGCTCCATCAACTCGCTTGAGCGCATACCGGTCAGAGCCGATGTGGCGACGACGCAGGTGTGAGCGGCGACCCGGATCAGGGAATCCGCGGCTACGAACGACAGGGGAAGCGTCCAGGGGAGCATGTCGCCGGTGTCCGCCCGGGGGACCTCGGTCGCGTGACGGCACCACACATTCTCGGTGCCGACCTGGGCGACCGCCTCCTCCAGCATCGGCCGGGCCTTGAGCAGGAGAGCCTTGTGGATGTCGCGGTGCCCGGTCGGCCGCAGCAGATGCTGGAAGTTGACGTCCAGCAAGGGGTCTTGCGGGTCCCACCCGTGGTTTCGGCGCTTGGTCAGCTGCATGGGTTCGAGCCTTGGCAGCGGCTGGCCGGCCTGGAGATGCTCATCGACGAGCGAGGCGAGCATGCCGGCGTCCCGCAGGTTCCGCTTCCAATCGACGCCGTACCGGACCGTGCGCTCGGCGCGCAGTGCCGAGCGCAGGTCCACGATGTGGGGACCGAGCACATCGACCAGGTGCAGGCATGCGGTCAGCAGCGGGCCGAGGACCTCGTCCCCCAGCGGTTCGGTCTTGATCACCACCTGGGGCCGTGCCGGAGCGCCGGTGACCTCCCGCGCCGACCGTTTTCCCCAGGGCCGAAACCCGGGGCGGTGCCGGTCGGCGGACAGCAGTTCGCCATAGTCGGTGATCTCCTGTATGGCCAGGACCACCGTCCGCAGTGAGCTGCCGGCCTTCGTGCGGACGCCCTCCCCTGACTTCCTGTCACGGACGATGCCGTACTCGTGCAGGAAGGCGTCGCAGTGGTCCTGGGTGACGGCTGCGAGCGTGGTGATCCTGCGCTTGTGCAGCCAGTTCAGCCAGAAGGTGAGGTGATAGAGACGGGCGTGGACCGTGCGGGGGTGCCGCGGGGTCCGGTGCGCGTGCGGCAAGGCGAGGACGCGTTCGTCCTGGGCGGCAATCCACGCCAGCGCGAGTTCCTTGGCGACCACGCGCCAGGGCCAGTGGGCGATGCGGTCGAACTCCCAGGTCTTCTCCGCCGGCGTCATCTGGACCGAGGCATCGGCCCAGCCGTCGAACGACCACACGTCATCCTCGAACTTCGGCCGGTGGCTCCTGGCCAGCCAGGTGAGGCGGGCGGTGGCGGCGATGTCCGCCCCGGCGAACACCGACCGCGATCGGTGCTCGGCCGGCTCCAGTAGCAGGCTCACGATGTTGTCTCCTCCGCTCGAAGCGGCAGCTCGGCGTCCTCGTCACGGACCTCGCGCTGGGCGGCCTGGATGGCGGCCTTCTCGAAGCGCGGCAGGATGTCCGCCGAGAGCCGGCGGGCGTACGGGGCGAGGGTCGCGGCGAACTGCTCGCGCGGCATCAGCCGGAACTGCCGGGCGAAGTAAGCCTTCAGCCGCAGCAGGTTGGGCAGGTGACGCGGGGCGAACAGCGCCAGCGGGCAGAGCAGGCAGACCCAGGGCCGGGCCGGACACGGCTTGTCCTTCGGACCGTGCAGCCCGGCGAACAGGTCGGCGCATGCCGCGGTGAACACATCCATGCGACCGGACAGCAACTCGATCATGGCCCCCTCGGCAAGACCCAGACGATGTACCTCCTCAGGTAGCCGGTCGGCGCTGGCCGCCTCGTCCACGACCAACGGGGTGCTTGCCCGCCGCAGCAGGTCGCCCTGCGCGTCCCGGGCAATCTCCTCGACCACCGCCTTCTGGGCCGGAGTCGCGGCGGACAGGTAGTGGTCGCCCTCGACCTGCGGGGAATGGTTCGGGTCGACCGTGGCCCGAAGCGACCACTGCCGCTGACCGCGCTGGGCGATGAAGGTCGTCCGCAGGCGTCGGCGGTCGATCCAGAGCGGCCGGCCGTCATCGGCCCGCAGGTCGTGGTCCTTGACCCACCTGCGGAGCACGTAGTCGGCGAAGGTCGCGGGGCTCGGCTCGGCCTGCAACGTCACCAGCCACAAGCGCTCGACCAACTCGGCCGGAGCGTGCCCGCGCAACAACAAGGTGTGGGCCTGCCACCGCTCCAGTAGCCGTGATGCCCGGGCCGACAACACCAGGCTCTCGTCCGCTGTGCGGCCCTTGGTGTAGGAGAGGACGGTCGCCTGCCGCCCGGCCCACTTGATGCCCGACACCTCGATGCCGGTCAGACCGTCCGGGACGATGCCGGTCCAGGCCGCCAGAAGCAGCAGGTAGGGAACCGCCTGGGATTGCGATGGGTAGAGCGCGTCACGGACCCGGTGGACGCCGCGATACCTCTTCTTGAACTCCTGCGGCGTCAGGCCCAGATGCTCGGCGACCACAGCCGCCCTGACCGGCCCGGTCCGCAGCAGCAGCCAGGCCGCGTTCGCCTCGCTCCAGCCGCCGACCGCCGGGTCCTGCCCACTCTCCGCGAGCTGGACCATCGCCTGGTGCACTGCTCCAAGGCGACGCACCTCGCCCTTACAGAGGTCGATCACCCGATTCCACTCCGCCGGCTCGTAGGGCGGCAGCGGCCCGTTGACCACCGGGCGTGTGTAGTTGGTGCCGAACACCATCTCCCGCACCGGCTCGGACAGCGCCTCGTGCCGGATGTGGAAGGCCCGCAGGATCGTCCGGGTGCGGTATTCGACCAGGTAGTGCGACCGCAGCCAGAACTGTCCGAGCACGGCCCTGGTCAGCTCGGCCGCAGACCCGTCGAAGCCGTCCCTGGCCAGTTCTCGCACCATCCGCCGCAGGGTGGAGGCGAAGCTCATGACCGTGCTCAGCTTGCCGAGCGGCCCGTGGGGATGGACTGAGGCGGCCAGGCCCTCGGTCAGGTCGGCCGCAAGCCGGGCGTTCGGAAGGCCGCCGATCTCAATGACGCGCGCTGTCTCGCCGGGCAGGGACAACTTCAGCGCGAGCGGGTCGTGAAGAACTTCGGCCGGCATCAGAACTCCTCCGCGAACTCGGCGTCGGCTTCGGCGAGCGCGGCCGGGTCGATGGCCCCGCGGGTCTTCTCCCAGGCCGCGCGGTAGATCCGGTTCACGTCCAGCCGCTTCAGGTAGACCTCCGTCGTGACCACGCTGGAGTGCCCCAACAGATCCCGCAGGATCAGCAGCGGATCGGCTTTCAGCAAATAGAGCGCCAGCCCGGATGCGTCGCCGGTCGCCGCAGCAAGCTGGGCGGCCTGCCGGTAGTGGCCCTCCACGAGCTTCTCCAAGGTGGCCATCGCGAAGGTGTGGCGACATCGGTGCGGTGCGACATCCGGGAACCGTGGCTCGAAGCGCTCGCGGATCCGGCGGGCCGTGCGCCGGAACAGCGTTCCCCAGTCGACGAACGGCCGCCCGTTGTAGCTCAACGCCAGCAGCAACGAGCCGCCCTCTGGACCCACCAGCCGTACCCGCTCCTCCGGTCGCAGTGCCGACCAACGCGTGCGTCGACCGTTGATCCGGCCGCCGTAGAAGTCCGCCTCCTCCACCACCAGCGGTCGGCTCGGCTTCCACGAGCCCCGTGACATCTCACGGTCCAGGGCGATGTAGGAGTGCACCGCCGCGAGCAAGCGGTATTCGATCCACGTCGTGCGGAACTTGCGCCCCTTGGCCCCCAGTTCCGGAACCGCCCACGGGATCGGCACCTCGGTCGGCTCGGTCGGCAGCGGCGGAACCTCATGGACCAACAAGTAGGAGAACTCGCGGCTCCGCATCCCCGTGCCCAACACCAGACCACCCATCGCCGCGTTCCGCCCCGGAAAGCGCCCCCGGAACGTCGCGTCCTCCAGGCCGTCCGGACCCAACCCGGCCAGGCCGTAGCGGAACAAGCCAGCGAAGTCCGACTCCAGGTACTGCACCTTCACATGCGGCTTCGGCCTGCGGGTCCGGGCCTGGTTCCGCCGGGTCTCCACCTGCCGGCCCTGCACCATCCGCTTGCCGACGGCCAGCGTGAACGGCACTGCCTTTGCCAGGCCCTCACCCTCGGCCCAGTCGTAGAACCGGCTCAGCGCCGTGATCTGCAACTCCCAGGAGGAAGACTCCAACCGCTCGTCCAACGGCCCTGACAGCCGACGGTCCGCGTAGGTGCTGAGGGCCGTCACCAGGTCCTGCCGGGTACCGAACACCGAGACACCGTGCCGACGCAGGTGCGTCAGCCAGTCCCGGGCCGCCAGCGCGTACGCCCGCCACGAGTTCGGCGACGGAGCCCCACTCGTCGGCAGGGTCCGAAGCCAGGCGTTCACCGCCCGCGTCGCCCGTGGACCATTCCCGTCCTCGAACGCGAAGTCGTCGTCGAACAGCACCGGCATCCGCTCGGGGATCAACGGCTGACTACCGAGCCCCCAGGACTGCCAGCCCTCGGCAGAGAAGTAGTGCACCAACACACGGCGGGACGGTAGGCCCGCGACACGACCCTCATCAACTGCTAACCCCACGCCCAGTCAACGGGAGTTGAGGAATGTGAGACACTCCAACTAAGCAGCAACAAACTGGATCCAGACCGACCACCAAGCCGGCACCAAGGGCGACCGGTCCCCGTCGGGCCGCCGAGCCTGCGCAGCCCACGTCGCGACGTACACTGCCGCCCAGGCCGCGAGCCTGCTTCTGGGCAGCCACGTCCTCAGCATCCGCCTCAGGCCCCGCCGCGTCCTCGCCGCCCTCGCGCTCTCCGCCCTCA
>NZ_JAFLNG010000039.1 GCF_017427025.1 Streptomyces sp. FH025 | reverse complement strand
GTCCGGCCAGGCTGGATGCCAGTGGCCAGTGGCCAGTGGTGCAGTGCGCGGTGGGCGCGCAGTCGGCGCAGGGCGGTCACCGGTCGGCGGCGGAAGAGCGAGTGCAGGTAGGCGGCGCTGCCGGTGAACAGTTCGTCGGCCCCGTGCCCGGTCAGGTGCCGGGTGGCGCCGTGTTCGACCAGCAGGCGGTTGCCGGCGTGGATCGCGTTCATGCCGCGGGTGAGGGTGCGCGGGGCCTCCGTGTCGGGCGTCCAGTAGGGCGGGGCGTAGAGCGGCGGGGCGTCGGTGTCCGGCACGAGCAGGTGCTCGGCGTGTTCCAGCAGACCTGCGGCGCGGGCGGCGTAGCGCGGGTCGTCGTTGAGCACGCTGCCGCCGGTCCGGCGGAGGATCAGCAGGTCGGGGCGGTGCTCGGTGGCGAGGAAGCACAGCGAGGTGGAGTCCATGCCGCCCGACAGGTCCGCGGACAGCCTGCCGCGGTGCGGTTGCCGCTGGGCCACGGCCTCGCGCAGTTCCTCGCGGACCCGGGCCGCCCCGGATACCAGGGGGAGGTCGGGTTGCGGCGGGTGCCACCAGTGCACCGTGCGGGCCGCGCCGTCACGGGGGATCGCGAGGTAGGAGTCCGCGGGCACCTGGTGCACGCCGCGCCACGAGCTGCGCTCGCTCAGTGGGGCGAAGAGCATTCCGTACGTCACGACGGCCGCGAGCAGGTCCTCGTCCGGCTGCGCGCCGGTCACCCGGGCCAGCGTGTCGGCCCGGTCGGCGGCGAGCGGCACGCCGTCCAGGGTCGTGGCGAAGACGCAGCGGGTCCCGGTGACGGTGCCCTGGAAACGCACCTGGCCGTGGACCGATGCCACCAGGTGGGCGCTGCCGGGAAGCCGGTGGGCGAGCTCGTCCAGGTCCGGCAGGTCGCGCACCGGCCGGGCCAGCGCGGTCAGCCGCTCCGCCGTGACCGCCGTGAGGCCGTACGCCGTGACCCGCACCGGGCCGGCCTCGGTCACCACCAGGTCCTCGGGTGCCCAGGAGCCGGCCAGCCAGGGCCGTCCGGAGGGGTGGGCCACCGTCTGCGGCAGCCCGGCGCCGATCCGGCGGTGGGCCCAGGCGCCGCCCGGGGAGTCCGGGAAGACCACGAGGCCGTCGTTCACCGCTTGCACTTGCCTCACCTGCCTGACCACCAGGTATCGGGTCGGTGGCCCGTCCCGCCGTCCGACAGGGTGGGCGGAAGGTGTGTGGTTCCGGCCCCGCGCCGACGGTTGCGCCCGTGCGCAGCTGCCGCGGGGGCGAGGTCCGGTGCGGGGCCGGGTGTGACGTCACCTGTCGGTGTTACTAGGACTTCTTGAAGCCCGGGGTGCTGGCGTCCTTCGACACGTGGATGGTTCCGTCCGTGTCCTTGCTGAAGCGGCCGACCTTGGCGACGGTGGGAGGTGTGTAGCGCTTCGGCAGCTTCTTGTTCCTGATCACGGCCTTCTCCAGGTGTCTAGGCTGGATCTGAAGCTACGTCAAACATATATCCGCTTCGTCCGCAGTATCCACCTTATGGGGAATTTGACGCTATGTGCACAATTTGCCTTGGATCGGGGATTCCCCGCCCCTCGGCCATGAGCGCGTCGACGGAAGCGGAATTCGAGGCGTGGCGTAGCGGGATCGGGGATTTCCGCGGCCTGGCGGGCAGGGATCGGTCACGGAACCGCCGGTGCCGTCACGCGTCACCACACGTCACCATGTGCCGGTGCGCGCGCAGGCACGGGCGTCCTCGACCGCTGTGGGGGAATCTGCCCCTCCAACCAATCAAAGCGGGTTCCGAAGGATCGGCAACTCCAGGGAGACACTGCCGAGAGAATTTCCGAATCCCCCGAAATCTCCGGACGGGGCCGACGGATCCGCCGCCCGGAATTCGGGCTACCCTCCGTACCGCGAACCGTCACCTCGGTCGCTCTCAGCGCATTTCGGCTGAATTTCCTCGACCACCGAGGCCGGCCGCCCCCGCTTCGGTTCGCCGTCAGCTGCGGGGGCCTCGGGGCACGATGAAGTCGACCAGCCGGGCCGCGCCCTCCCTCAGCCCGCTCCACGGGCCGTCGAGTTCCAGCACGGCGATCCCGCTGGTGGGGAACTTCTCCCGCAGCCGGTCCAGCTCCGCACCGGCCGCGTCGGTTGCCAGACGCAGGACCAGCTCCTGCACCGCGGGCTGATGCCCGATCAACAGGACGGTCACCGCCCGCGGATCCAGCCCGCGCACCAGTTGGACGAGACCGTCCGTCCCGGCGCCGTACACCCGGGCGTCGAAGTCGACCGGCGGCACGCGGTCCCACTGCGCGGCCACCAGGTTCCAGGTCTCGCGGGTCCGGCGCGCCGGTGAGCAGACCACCCGGTCCGGCAGCAGACCTCGATCGCGCAGCCAGCGGCCCGCCTCGGGAGCGTCGCGCCGCCCACGCTCGGCGAGCGGCCGGTCGACGTCCGCGACGTCGTCGGGCCACGCGGACTTCGCGTGCCGCAGCACGGCCAGCCTCCGCACCGGGTGGGTCCGCACTTCGTCCATCCCTCCACTGTGGCGGGTCCGCCGCGCGGCCGCCGCCCGGGGACTGAGCGTCCGCGTCCTGCGGATCGGCGAGTCATCTCCTCATGTACCTGTGGATCGGTTCCGCGAAGCTGATGGGGCGCTCCCCGGGCGTCGACCTGGCCGTGCACAACGCCCCGACCCTGCCCGAGCCACCCTTCCTCTACTGATCCCCACGGGCCCGCAACCGGGCGAGTGCGCGCGGTGACCACGCCTCCCCGCGGCGGCCAGGCAGCGTCCGCGAACGGCAACAGTCGTGCACCGAAGGCCCTTTGAGGCGAAGGGAGGTGCCGTGGGGTAGGTGCGAACCGATGTGAAGGAGTTATGCTGATTATCGGTCAAATCATCGCGACTCGTGGACCTTTGGTGAGCGATGGTCGCCCTTCCCCTTCCGTGGTCGTCCTTCTTCGCTCATGAGGGAACTGATGTCATCCAGTGAGTCGACGCCGGAGCTGCCCTGGCACGTGACGGCCTTCCACATCCCCAACGGCTCCGGGGGCGCGGTCGAGTTGGTCCGCCGTGTCCGTGAGCTTCGGGCGCGCATCCTGTTCGACGGCGGCAGGCGGCCGGCGTTCCGCGACACCACCGGCTCGCATCCGGACGACCAGGAACTCGACTACGGTGCCTGGCACTTCATCGGCAGACGTCAGGCGGACGGTCGCGTGCTGGGCTACGTCCGCCTGTGTTCTCCGGCTCCCGGCCGCGTGCTCCAGACCGAGGCGTTCCTCGGTTCCGGCCCCTTCCAGGAACTGCTGGAGGCGGAAGGGCTGCCGCTTGAGGCAACGTTCGAGCACAGCCGTCTGGTCGTGGAACACGACGCGCGCAAGCTGGGCCTGGGCGTGTACCTGAACGCGATGGTGATCGCCGCGGCCCGCTCGCTGGGTGCGAAGGCGATGATCGGGACGTCGGGGACCGCGGACGGGCAGGACGGGTTCCACCGGCGGTTCGGGTTCCGGCCGGTGGAGGACACCCGCAGGTACGTGGACCGGTACACGGAGGAGGTCCTCATCATGTTCCAGCGGACGGCCGACGGCGCGGGCGAGCACTCCTCACTGGTGAGCCGTCTCGAAGGGGTGTTCCCCGGCATCGTCGCGGAGCCGGAGACGGTGCGGCTGGAGCAGCCCGCGCCGGATCGGCGGCCGGCTCCGGAAGCCCTGGGGCGTCTCCGGTCCATCGGGTCGCCGTCCACGGACAGCTGGCGGCCGGTTCTGTACCGGCCGCAGAACGGTACGGACCGGGACGGGCTGGCCGCGCTGCTGGAGTCCGGACAGGTCCGCGAGGTCTGCGACACCCTCGACACCCAGCTGGAAGAGCTCATCCGCAGCCGTGAACCCTCGCAGCGGTTCGACCCCGAGGCCCTGCGCGCGGCCAAGGACCGGCAGCTCGCCGGGGCGGACCTCTGGGAGTACGGCACCTGGGCCTGGTACCCCTGGTCCGGGCGGCTGGTGCACCTGCTGCCCCGCAAGGAGTTCCGGCTGGTGCGCACCGACCGCAACCGGGGCAAGATCGAACGCCCCGAGCAGCGGCGCCTGCTGGAGCGGCGGGTGGGGATCATCGGCCTGTCCGTCGGCAGCAGCGCCGCGCTCACCTTCGTGATGGAGGGCATCGGCGGCGCGTTCAAGCTCGCCGACTTCGACAGCCTGGGCCTGTCCAACCTCAACCGGCTCCGCGCCGGGGTGCACGACCTGGGAGCCAACAAGGCGGTCATAGCCGCCCGCCAGATGTTCGAGATCGATCCCTACCTGGACATCGAGATCCACCCCGGCGGGCTGACCGGCGAGACGATGGACGACTTCTTCACCGGCGGGGGAGGCCCGATCGACCTGCTTGTCGAGGAGTGCGACACCCCCTGGGTCAAGCTCGCCGCCCGTGAGAAGGCCCGGGCCCTGGGCGTACCCGTCGTGATGGACGCCAACGACCGAGGACTGCTGGACATCGAACGCTTCGACCTGGAACCCGACCGGCCCCTCCTGCGCGGCCGGCTCGGCGGGACCACCTCCGAGGACCTGACCGACCTGTCCTTCGAGGAGACGGTGGCCCTGATCCTCGCCATGGTCGACGTCCAGCGCGTCAGCCCCGAAATCGCCGCCGCCATCCCGCAGATCGGCAAGACACTCAGCAGCTGGCCGCAGCTCGCCTCCGGAGTCGCCCTCGGAGGGGCGCTCACCGCCGAGGCGGCCCGCCGCATCCTGCTGGGCAAGCCCTGCGCCTCCGGCCGCTTCTACACCGATCTGGAAGTGATGCTCGCGCCCGACCGCAGCACCGTCGCATAGCCGGCGGCTCGACACCCCGTTCCACCCCGCCCGACGCCGGCCGGCCCCTGCCGCGAGCCGGTCCTCGGGCCGCGACAAGGCCGCCGTCGGGCGGGAACAGAGCACGCCGTCGGGCGGGAACAGCGCACGCTTTCGCCGCGGGCCCGCTCGGCTGGGCTCAGCCGCGCTCGGGTTCGTCGTGGATGGTCAGTGCTCCGGCGAGGTCGAGGTCGGCGTTGGTGCCGTGCGCCCCGGCGCGGACGAGCAGCACCGCGCCCATCGCGGTGCTCCAGAACGTCCTGGCCTCCACGTCGAGCGGGCGGCGGGCGCTCCAGCCGCGGGCGTCGACGAGCTGGCTCATGAAGCGCTCGGACTGCCGGAACAACAGCTGGAGGTGCCGGTCGACCACGGGGGCGAGTTCGGGCTTGGAGATCCCGGCGGCGAGTGCCCGCGCGACCGACGGGAGCGAGGGCATGGCCAGGACGGCGCGGGCGATGTTGCGCCGGAACGCCGCCGCGTCGGGGGCCTGGCGGCCGATGCGCTCGATCCGCCGGGCGTCGTGCAGCAGGCCGAGGAAGGCGGCGTGCACGAGCAGCGAGTCCTTGGAGCCGAAGTAGTAGGTGACCTGGTTGGGGAAGACGCCCGCCGCGTTCGCGATCTCCGCGACGCTCACCTCGGCGCCGGGCCGCTCCTTGCACAGCCGTGCGGTCGCCTCGATCAGCTGGCGTCTCGTTGCGCGACCACGGTCACGGGAGCGGGTCGACGTTGATCGGGCCGGTGTCGATCGGGCTTCGGTTCGCTTCTTCTCCACACCCGAATTGTATGTGATACAACTAGGCCTGTTAGCTTGTATCGCATACAAGAAAGGGTGAAGGGCATGCACCGCACTGAAGTCGTCGTGACCGGACTCGGCGCGATCACACCGCTGGGCGCAGACGTGGAGTCCACCTGGAAAGCCCTGCTCGCCGGCGAGTCGGGCATCCGCGGCGGCGTCCTGCGCGACCACGAGGGGGTCGGCCTTCCCGACGCCGCCGCGGGGACGATGGCGATCGACCCCGCCGAGTCGCTGCCGCCGGTGCAGGCCAGGCGGCTCGACCGCTCGCAGCAGGCGGCCCTCGTCGCGGCGGCCGAGGCCTGGGCCGATGCCGGTGCCCCGGGGGTGGATCCGGAGCGGCTCGCCTCGGCGATCGGCACGGGCATCGGAGGCGTACGGACGCTGCTGAAGGAGGACGACACACTGGAGTCGGCCGGGACGCGGCGCGTCTCGCCACGCACGGTGCCGATGCTCATGCCCAACGCGGCGGCGGCGCTGATCAGCATCGAATACGGCGCACGGGCCGGGGTCTACACGCCGGTCTCGGCGTGCTCCTCCGGTGCCGAGGCGATCGCCCTGGGTGCGAGGCTCATCCGCTCCGGCGAGGCGGACGTGGTCATCGCGGGCGGGACCGAGGCCGCGATCACCCCGATCACCGTCGCCGGCTTCGCCCAGGCTCAGGCGCTGTCGCGGTACACCGCCGAACCCGCTTCCGCGTCCCGGCCGTTCGCCGCGGACCGCAGCGGATTCGTCCTCAGTGAGGGCGCCGCCGTCGTGGTGCTCGAAAGCGCCGAGCATGCCGCCGCCCGGGGCGCGCGCGTGCGCGCGGTGCTCGCGGGAGCCGGTATCGCCGCCGACGCCCACCACATCACGGCACCCGCCCCCGACGGCTCCGGCCAGGTGTCCGCCATGCGCAAGGCCCTCGCGCAAGCCGGTCTGGCTCCCGAGCAGATCAGTCACATCAACGCCCATGCCACCGGAACTCCGACCGGCGACGTCGCCGAGGCGCACGCGATCAGGGAGGTCTTCGGCCGCGCCACCGTGACGGCCCCCAAGGCGGCACTTGGTCATCTCTTCGGCGCGGCCGGTGCGATCGAGGCGCTCATCGCCGTCCTCAGCGTGGAGCACGGCATCATCCCGCCGACCCGCAACCTCGCCGGGGCAGGCGTCGGGTCCGACATCGATCTCGATGTCGTCACGGAGCGACGAGACGTCCCCCAGGAGGCTGTGCTCAGCAATTCCTTCGGCTTCGGCGGACAGAACGTCTCACTCATCGTCACCGGCGCGGCTCGCTGACGAGAAGGCGGCCACAGCCGTCGCGTTCCCATAGCGCTCAACGCCCCGGCACCGGTTTCCGGGAGAGCACGGGTGGGGTCCGCGTGGCGGGCCCCACCGTCCAGCCGGTCGCTCCTTCGGCGCTCCTCCCGAAGCCCGAAGACGGTCCTGGCAGGGGCTCTGTCATGCCGTCATGGAAGACTGCGGCACATGTCCCTCGCCGACCTCACCTTCGACCAGTGGCGATCGTTCGACCTGTCGACCGCCCGCCGAGTCGCACACCGCGCAGCCGATCTCGCGGATGGTCGCGTGGTCGCCGTCGAAGCCGTCGAAGCCGTCGAGTGCCTCGGCGTCCGGATGCACCAGGTGCGGATCGAGCGGGGCGCACAGGAGTTCGCCCTGGTACCCGGCGGCGCCGTGACGCTCGGATTCGACCTCGACGCCTGGCAGCCGACGCCCGAGCAGGCCGCCGACTACCGGGAGAGCCTGGAGCAGGGCTTCGGGTACGGCCCTGACCTGCGGGCCCACCTCGCGCAGGTGCTCAGCCCGCGTCGGCGCGTCACCCTGGAGACCGTGCTCATGGCGGTGGAGGACGAGGACCTGACCGAGCTTCCCGCCGACATGCCGGCCGTGCTCGCGGCTCGCGGCCTGCGGATGCCGAGTTCCGACGAGTGGGAGCACGCCTGCGGAGCCGGGGCGAACACCCTGTTCCGTTGGGGCGACGACTGCCCCCTCGACCGGATCCCGTACGACGATCCCACCGGCCCGCAGCACCAACTGAGCCACCTGGGCCTGCGCATCGCGTACGACACGTACCGGATGGAGCTGACGAGCGACGTCACCGCGGTGCACGGCGGTGACGGCGGCGAGTCGGCGTGCGGCGGCTACGGTCACCTGCTGGGGTGGCTGCCCCTGGCCACGGCCAACCGCAATCCCTTCCTCGCCGAGTTCGTCCACGGCCCGGAGGGCGACGACGTGTGCGAGGACCTCTCCACCCGGCCGGTCCTCGTGCTCTGATCCGAGCACGTTCCTCGGCTCGGTCGCAGATCCTGTGCGGCCGGGTCGTCCTCGGCTCCCACGGCCGTCGATCCCCTTGAGCGGCCTCCCGGAACGCCGTGTCATGCTGGCCGACCACGGGCGACCGTGATCGCCACGGCTGCGAGCGGAAAGAGACACGATGAGAATCCCATGGCGCCGACGGCAGGCCGGGAGATCACGACGGCTCATCGAACTCGCGGGTGTGAGGCCAGGATCGGTGGACGACGGCGACGACCTGGACGTCTGCCGACAGGTCGCGTTCCGGGCGGCCCGGCGGGACTGCGGCGCGACCGCCGAGGTCCTGCTGGTCGTCGAGGAGTTGCTGAAGGGCCAGACCGAGTACGAGTTCCTCGCCACGCTCCTGGAGAACCTCCAGAACCTCGTCTCCCACGGCCTCGACATGTTCCGCTCTCCCGACGAGATACGCCTGCTGCTCGGACCCCGAAGCGCGATCTGCTGGGACACCGTGGCCGGCTTCTGGGGCGCGGTGGCCGACTGGAGGGTCGGCACCGGTGCGCCGCTGGAGCCCGCCGCCACGCTCCTCGGCGTCGAGAACGAAAACCTGCGCATGCTGCTGTGGACGGCGAACAGGACCCTCTCCACCGGCGAGAAGCTCGGGATCGCTGACGCCGTGCGCTACGAGAAGGCCGGCGGGTCGCCCATCCCCGGGTTCAGCCACATTGCGGTCGCGCTGCGCATCACCGGACAGGGCAGCCCCTGACCCTCCCTTTCCCCTTGGGTGCGGCCGCGGCGGGCGTCGGGACGATCCAGAGCTCGGACGGGCCGCTGACGATGACGGACTCCACCCGGGCCGGCGCCGGGCCGGACGGGTCCAGGACGCTGTCGGGGTAGGCGCTGAAGAGGCCGTCCAGGGCCACCTCTGCCTCCAGCCGGGCCAGGGGTGCGCCGAGGCAGAAGTGCGGGCCGTGGCCGAAGGACAGGTGCTCCTTGTCGGGGCGCGTCGGGTCGAAGTCGTCCGGCCGGTCCGGGTGGACCTCCGGGTCCCGGCCGGCCGCGCCGAATCCGAGCAGGATCGGCTCGCCGCGCCGGATGACCACGCCCTCGCCGAGGTCGACGTCCTCCAGCGGGTAGCGGAGCGGGATGTGCATCACCGGGCTCTCGTAGCGCAGGGTCTCCTCGATGACGTCCTCCCAGCCGAGGGCGCCCTCGCGGACCTGGGCCAGGTAGCCGGGGTGGGTGAGGAGCGCCTGGATCGCGCTGGTGATGAGGTTGACCGCGGTCTCGTACCCGGCGCCGAGCATCAGGAAGAGCGTGTCGCGGGACTCCTCCTCGCTGCGGCCCGTCTCGCCTCCGGTGCTGACGGCGGCCACGTCACTGGCGAGGTCGGGCCCGGGGGAGCGTCGTTTGAGCTCCAGCAGCTCGGCCAGCACCACGTCCATCTCCGCTCGGGAGACCGTCATCTGCTCGGTGGTCGCCGTCGTCGTGAGCAGGGTGTCCATCGCCCTGCCGATCCGGGGCCGCATGTCGGCGGGTACGCCGAAGAGGTCGCAGATCACCGTCATGGTCAGCGGGAGCGAGAGGGCACGTCGGATGTCCACGGCCTCCCCGGGGCGGAGTTCGCGGAACGCGCCGACGAGGGCGGCGGTCGTCGCCTCGATCCCGGGCCGCAGCGCGGACACCCGGCGGGGCGAGAACGAGGGCGCCAACCGTCGTCGTCCCGAGCGGTGTTCGGCGCCGTAGAGGTTGAAGAAGTTCCGCTGGAACGCGATCGGCCCCATCGGCCATCCCTCGGGCACCGAGGCCAGGGCGGGCCAGTGCTTGCGCGGGTCGCGGGAGACCCGCGGATCGCCGGCCAGGGCGCGGATCACCGAGCTTCGGGTCACGGACCAGGCGATGATGCCGCCGGGGAGTTCGACCCGCACGGCGGGCCCGGCGGAGCGGAGCTCCGCGTTCTGCTGGTGCGGGGCCCGGGCGGTCATGTCCAGCACCGGGCAGCCGCTGTCGTCGTCTGGAGCCATGGGCAGTGCTCCTCAGGGTCTCTCGGGGGCGCCCCGGTAGGCCGTGCCGCGGCACGGCCTACCGTGTCCGGGGTCTGTGCCCCGTTGTAGAGGGGCGCGGCGCGCTCGTCAACGGTCCGGACGTACGACACCGGGGCCCCACTCCACTCCCGTCCCACGGCCCTCGTTGACGTTGCGTAGGAAGTCGGCGGGTCCGACTTCCTACGCACGAGGGGGCCGTAACGGCGGCGGTCGAGTGCGCCGATGAGGGTCACCAGGGCCGCGCGGGCATTGCCGTCGCCGATCGCGCGACGGCCTGCCGGCAGCGGCGGTCTCCCGCTATCATCCCACGGGGGAGGTGTCCATGTCATGATCTGCTCGGGATCACCGCCAGCCTGGCCGAAGTCGACCCGCCTGATTGATATTTCGGGTGAGGCGCACGAACGCAGCCAGCACACAGCGAGCGAGCCGAGAGGCGCAGTGGACCTACCTGACAGTCCAGCGTGACCGGAACTGCCCAAAAGTACCTCCGCAGCCCTTAAGGGACACGTTTACGAACAGAGGAGATCTCATGCTCAAGCGACTTCTCTCCATGGCCACTGCGATCGGTGCCGCCGCGGCCACCGTCGTGTGTGCCGCCCCCTCCGCGTCCGCGCAGGAATACAACTTCGCGTGTCGTTCCGACAACACGCCCAACCACTCGTGGGCGAACTGGGGCGGCGCAAACATAGATTCCTGCATCCAGGTCAACGGTTCCCAGGTCATCGCGGGGGTCGGAGTCAACAACGCCTTCCCGTCCGATCCCTGTGCGCAGCTCGTGGACGTGTTCACCGGCAGGTGGCTGTATGACTACGGGTGCGCCGACAAGTGGACCGGCAGTTGGGTCCCTGGCCTCTCCGGAAACCACTACTTCAACATACCCTCGATGGACATCAGCAGGACCGGGGACCCCGTGGTGGTGCAGGTCGGCTTCTGGGCGGATTTCGGGTCGGGGTTGCAGTACTACATGAACGTGCAGAGCCCGCGGATCAACTTCTAGCCCCAACGCCGGTCAGTTAGGCATCTCCAGGCCGAGGCCGTGGTTGGTGAGGCGGGCGGCCAGTGCGGTGAGTTCACAGTGCATGTCCGCCGCCTCCTTACCCACAACGGGTACCCAAGCGGTCCGGGGCCCGGGGGAGTTCGGTGATGAACCGGGCCCGTGCGGTGGATCCGCCTCGGCTATAGGATCCGGCGGGTCGCGCGCGAACTTGATTGCGCGTCACGCGACCGCCGTACGCCGCTCCTGGAGACCTGATGCCCCGCATATCCGCCCGAAGAGCAGGCCTGGCCTGGCTCGCCACCGCCCTGCTGGCCGCCGGCCTCGCCTCCGCACCGGCGGCGACAGCCGCGCCCACGGCGGCCGCCGCACCCGCCGTTCCCGCCGCCCCGCCGAACGGCGTGCTCTTCGACGACTTCCACTACACCGGCCCCGACGACCCCGCCCTCGCCGCACACGGCTGGACCGTACGGACCGGCACCGGCGGCCCGGGCCCCGCGGCGAAGTGGGACGCGGCCGCGGTGAGCTTCCCGTCCGACCCCACCGCACCGGGCGGGCAGGCACTGCAACTGCGGGCCACCACCGACGGAACGGTCGACGGCACCCGCCAGGCCCAGATCAACACCGCGCAGAGCAAGTTCTACGCGGGCACCTACGCCGCCCGCGTCCACTTCACCGACCAGGCCACCGTGGGCGACGGCAGCACCGACCACCCGGTCCAGAGCTTCTACTCGATCTCGCCGTTCCACCAGAACCTGCCCAACGCCGAGACTCCGCAGTACAGCGAGCTCGACCACGAGTACCTGCCCCACGGCGGCTGGGACCAGGCCAACCCCGGCGCCTCGTACAACACCACGGCCTACCACGGCTCCGGGGACGACAACAACGTCCACACCGGGCGTTCCCTCCAGGGCTGGCACACCCTGCAGACCACGGTCTGGAACGGCACCACCACCTTCTACCTGGACGGCAGCGTCTACTCCACCGCGCCGGCCCGGTACTCGCCGCGCGAGCCCATGAACATCGACTTCAACGCGTGGTTCATCGACCTGAACTCGACTGGCCACGCCCGCAGTTGGGATGAGCGGATCGCCTGGGTCTACTACAACGACTCGGCCGCCCTCTCCCCGTCCGACGTCACCACCGCCACCAACGGCCTGCTCGACAGCCAGACGCACTTCGTCGACACCGTGCCGAAGCCGACCGCCCCGAACGACCACACCGGCGACGGCATCAGCGACATCTCCCTCTTCTACGACCACGGGCCGAGCGACCCGGTGGCCGGCTGCCCGCAGAGCGGCGCCGAGCACACCAGTGTCTTCGGCCTGGCCGCCCTGCCGGACTACACCGGCGCGCTCGGCGGCCTGACGAACCGCTCGGACGACCCGTGCGGGCTCGGACGACCGAAGTTCACCGCCTCCGGCGACTTCGACGGCGACGGCAAGGCCGACCTCGCCGCCTTCTACGACTTCGGCACCGTCGGCGCCAGCTGCACCGACGGCAGCCACACCGTGATCGTCGAGTGGCCGGCCGGGAAGCCCGCCCGGACGGCCTGGGAGAGCACCTGCTTCGGCAGCGGAACCAAGGCCTTCACCGCCGGGGACTTCCGCGGGAACGGGCGCAGCGACCTCGCGCTGCTGTACGACTACGGCGCCGGCCACGTCCGGCTGCTCACCCTCGCCTCCGACCCGGCGGGCGGCTTCGGCGGCCTGGTGCCGCAGTGGGACGCCTCCGGCTGGGGCACCGGCGCCAAGTTCCTGACCGCCGGTGACTACAACGGGGACGGCAAGACCGATCTGGCGTTCTTCACCGACTACGGCAGCGTCGGCGCGACCTGCACGGGCGGCCACCAGGCCGTCCACACCTTCACCGCCGACCCGTCCGGCAGCGGCACCTTCCGGGCCCCGGTCAAGGCCTGGGAGAGCACCTGCTTCGGCGGCGGCACCACGGCCGTGGTCTCCGGCGACTTCAACGGCGACACCAAGAGCGACCTGGCCCTGCTCTACGACCATGGCGCCGGCCACCTGAGCCTGCTCACCCTCACCGCCGACCCCGGTGGCAGCGCCACCTTCGTCAGCGGCCTGGTCCCGCGTTGGGAGACCTTCGGCTGGACCACCGGCACCAGGTTCCTGACCGCTGGTGACTACAACGGGGACGGCAAGACCGATCTGGCGCTCTTCACCGACTACGGCAGCGTCGGCGCCACCTGCACGGGCGGCCACCAGGCCGTCCACACCTTCACCGCCGACCCCTACGGCACCGGCGCCCTCCAGCCTCCGGTCAAGGCCTGGGAGAGCACCTGCTTCGGCGGCGGCACCGCGTTCCTCAACTGACCGCTCCCGCACGTGTCCCCGGCCGGCCGCCGACGGCCGACCGGGGACCGGCCAGCGGGCGAGGAAGCCGACGGAGTGGTCCGACGGGCCGATCCGCCGCACCTGCTGTGCGACATCCCGCGACATCCCTCCGGGCCGTCGACGGGAGGCGGGGCTCAGTGGCTGAGGTTCTCGTCGATCCGGGCGATGTGGGAGAGGACGGTGCCGGCGCCGTCCTCGGCCGCGATGAGCGAGCCGACGGCGGCCGCGCGGTGGCGGACCGGCTCGGCCAGGGCGGCCGTGATCGCGGTGGCGAGGCGCTCGGGGGTGAGGTCCGCGAACGGCACGGGCTCCGGGGCGACTCCCAGCCGGTGCAGCCGTGCCGCCCAGAACGGCTGGTCGGCCATGACGGGTACCGGTACGGCGGGGACCCCGGCGCGTAGCGCGGCGCCGGTGGTACCCGCTCCGGCGTGGTGGACGGCGGCGGCCACGTGGGGGAACAGCCAGTCATGGGGCAGGTCACCGACGGAGAGGATGCCGTCGCCCGCCGCCTCCAGTCCGGCCCAGCCCGCCTGGACCACCGCGCGCACACCCGCCCGCCGCACCGCCGCCGTCACCAGCTCACCGAGCCGCTCACCCTCGCCGGAGGCCATGCTGCCGAAACCGATGAACACCGGGGCCGGACCGGCCTGGAGGAAGTCGACCAGTTCGGCCGGAGGCCGCCAGCCTGCCGGCCGGGCGGGCCACCAGAAGCCGGCCACGTCAACCGGGGCCGGCCAGTCCGCCGGGCGCGGCACCACCAGGGGGCTGTAGCCGTGGACGACCGGACGGGTGTGCCCGAGCGGCTCCGGCGACGTCGTGCCGGGAAGGCCGAGGCGCTCGCGCATCCGGGCCACGGCGCCCGAGAACAGCCGCTCCGCGCTCCGGAGCCGCTCCCGGCCGGCGGCGAGATTGCCCTCCGGTCCCAGGTCGTCGCCGCCGGCGGGGCCGGGCAGCGGGAACTCCCTGGTGGCGAAGGCGGGCGTGAGGTACGTGCCGAGGACGGGCACGCCGTAGGCTTCCCCCGCCGTCCGGCTGAGCGGTGACGGGGCGAAGGCCGTGAGCAGCAGGTCGGCTCCGCCCGCCACGGCGTCCGCCACGCCGTCGGCGAGGCCGTCCACGAACGCGGCCATCAGCGCGCGGGTCTCCTGCGGGGACGTCGCATGGGCTCTGGCGCGGATGAGCTCCTCCGGGTCCCCGGGCAGCGGTCGGTACTCCAGGCCGCAGGACTCGATCAGCCCCGCGAACGTCGGATGGGCGACCACGGCGACCCGGTACCCGGCGTCCATCAGGCGCCGGCCCAGGCCCGTGAACGGCGCGACGTCCCCGCGGGAGCCGGTGGTGACGATCAGGATGCGCATGGGGGGTGATTCTTCACGGCGAGCCGGTGCCGGCGCCAGCCTCGGAGCGGGCCGCGGGCAGGCGCCGGAGTGCCGCCCGGCGCGAGATCGCGAGGTCACCGTGGATCAGCGGTGCCGCGTCAGACGGTGTTCACCCCGCCGTCGTGCCGCACCGCGCCATCCGTGACGCGTCCGAGCCGGATGAACGTGACGAGTGCCTGGACGGCGAGGGCCAGAACGACGGCGGGGAGAACGGTCCACGGCAGCATCCCGCCGATCGTCAGGGCCGTGAGGACGACCAGAGCCGTGATGAGGGTGGGCAGGACGGCGGACACGGAGATGCCGATGCGAAGGCGGCGGGTCACGAACACTCCTCTGGGAAGGGTCGAACGGGGAAAGGACCATCGGAACGAACGGTCATGTGGTGGAGCGGGCGTGGTCGAGGTAGGTGGTCAGGTCGTGCCAGGCGTCGGCCGGAGCCGTCGGGTCGCCGGACATCGCGGCCGGCTCGTACCGCCAGGCGGACCGCACCGCGGCCGAGACGCCGCTGTCACCCCCGGTGAACAGCGAGGCCAGCTCATCCATGCGTGCCACCAGCTTCCTCACCTGGGGCGCCGCCGGATCCACCCCGGCGGTCCGCAGCGCCTCGGCCCTGCGGTACAGCTCCGGCCACTCGACCTCCAGCAGGTAGTGGGCGGCAGGACCCAGCCCTGCCGCCCGGTCGTGCAGGGTCCGTATCTGGTCGTCGTCGAGGTGGCGCCGCAGCGCCTGCCGGCCCTCCGGTCCCGCGCCGCCCATCGTCCGGAGCGCGCCGATCAACGTGGAGATCTCGGGTGCCCGGTCGGAGACCAGCTCGCCGTGGATGTGGGCCAGTCGTTGCCTCAGGGCTTCCAGGGACGCGATGGAGGCTTCGACGCCGGCCAGGTGCTCGCTCACCAGCCGAACCGGGTCGACTCCGACGTCCAGGCACGTGGCGATGCTCTCCAGCCCCAGCCCGAGACGGCGCAGCGCGAGCACCTGATACAGGCGGATCACATCCCGCTCGGTGTACTCGCGGTGCCCGGCGGCTGTACGCCTGGACGGACTGAGAAGCCCGATCTGGTCCCAGTGGTGCAGGGTACGAACAGTCAGGCCGCTCGCCTCAGCGAGCGCTCCGACCTTCCACGTCTGGTCGTTGCTCATGCACCAACGATGCCCCCTGACGTCGCGTGAGGTGCAAGCCCGCCGGTTTCGGCGGCGAAGGGGCCACCGTCGCCGAACGCGAGCCGCCCGAAGTTCTCGCCGATGCGGCGGTGGGTCGCGGGGTCGGGGTGGATCTCGTCGGGCAGGGGGAATTCGGCGTAGTCCTTCTCGCCGTACAGCTCGCGGCCGTCGAGGTAGTACAGGTTCGGGTCGTCGGCTGCCCGCTGTTCGACGATCCGGGCGAGTTCGTCACGGATGACGTTGAGCGTGAGGCGCCCGGCGGCGCGTTCGGCCGGATCGCCCGTGGCCTTGAACCGCAAGGTGCCGGTGGAGAAGTCGGGCATGAGGGGGCCGGGAGTGTCCTCCTGGACCGGGCACAGAATGGGCGACACGACCAGCAGCGGCGTGCTCGGATGCCCCTCGCGGACGGTGTCGAGGAAGCCGTGCACGGCGGGCAAGAAGGCGCGCAGGCGCATCACGTCGCTGTTGACGACGTTGATGCCGATCTTCAGGCTGATCAGGTCAGCGGGCGTGTCCCGCATCGCGCGGGCGGTGAACGGGTCCAGCAGCGCGCCGCCGCCGAACCCGAGGTTGACGAGTTCCACGCCGCCGCGGGCGGCCGCCAGCGCCGGCCAGGTGCCGGTCGGGTGTGCGGCGTTGGAACCGTGGCTGATGGAACTGCCGTGGTGCAGCCACACCTTGTTCCCGTCGCCCGGCGTCGGTTCGACGGGGGCATCGGTGCGCAGGGCGATCAGCTCGGTGATCTCGGTGTGCGGGAGCCAGATCTCGATGTTCTTGTCGTGCCCCGGCAGACCGGTGAACCGGGCGGTGCCGACAGGCCCCTCGGACAGCTCGGAGGACTGGGTGACCATGTCGGTGATCGTGCGTACGTTGCCGCCTGCGACGGTGGCCTGGGCGGTGAGCCGGCCGTCGACCAGCAGGTCGTACACGCCGTCGGCGGGCGGTGGGAAGCCGCGGTAGACCCGCTTGGTGGGCAGGGTGTCCAGCTCGATGCTCGTGGCCCGGGTACGGAAGGCCAACCGCACACCGGAGGGCTGGGCCTCGGCCACGGCCAGCTGGTCGTCGGGGATCTGCCGCCGGGCGCGGGCGGGCAACCGGTGCGGCAGCAGGCCGTGCGCGGTCGCTTCCAGGTCGAGTTGGCCGCGCAGCATGTCCGCGGTGACGGGTGTGGTGATCCGGTCGTGCTCGCTGTTCATCGTCGGTCTCGCTCAAGGTTTCTCGGTGTCGGATGCGCCGGTGGTCGGCGCGGCGGACCGCCTGGCGCGGTTCGGCCCTCATCGGGTCAGCACGCAGCGCGGTTCCGCAGCAGAGTGTCGAGGGAGTCCAGGATCCAGGCCCAGGATTCCTGCGCGCTGGGCTGGCTGTGGTCGAAGCCCCCGGCCAGTTCCAGGCTGACGTAGCCGTGGAACACGCTGCCCAGCATCCGGACCGCGTGCGTCTGGTCCGGCTCCGTCAAGTCGTAGCCACGGAGGATCGCCCGCGTCATCTGGGCGTGCCGCACCCCCGCACTGGCGGCCGCCGTCTCGGGATCGAGCCTGAGCCGGGCGGCGGCGTAGCGGCCCGGGTGCTCCCGGGCGTAGTCGCGGTAGGCGTCCGCGAAGGCGGCCAGGGCGTCCTTGCCGGCCCGCCCGGCCAGGGCGTCGGCGACCCGGTCGGCGAGCTCCTCCAACGCGAACAGGGCGATCCTGGTCTTGAGGTCCTGGGAGTTCTTCACGTGCGAGTACAGGCTCGCGACCTTGACGTCGAACCGCCGCGCGAGCGCCGAGATGGTCACCTCGTCGAAGCCGACCTCGTCGGCCAGTTCCGCCCCCGCCCGGGTCAGGCGCTCCGGGGTCAGCCCTACTCGAACCATAGCCTTCCTCCCATTCGGCGACAACCATTTTGCAGTTACCTAAATGCTATAGGCAAATTGGCGTACTGCTCATGAGGCCCGGGGGTGCAGCCTCCTTGCATTAGGCAGCGCCTGCAAGTATTGTCGATGCAAGTAAGGCGCGCTTACATCTACTGCAAGCGCCGCACATCTCGGTGGGCCACCTGCCCACCCCGCCCGCAAAGGCACGGTCATGTCCCTCAAGAAGATCCTTCCCGGCAAGCTCGGCTTCGGCACCGCACCCCTCGGCAACATGTTCCGCGCGATCCCCGACGCGGAGGCCCGCGCCACCGTCGAGGCCGCCTGGGACCAGGGCGTCCGCTACTACGACACCGCTCCCTTCTACGGCGCCGGCCTCGCCGAGGAGCGCCTGGGTGAGGTGCTGTCCACCAAGCCGCGCGGCGCCTACGTGCTGTCCACCAAGGTCGGACGCGTCATCCTCGACGAGAAGGAGGAGGGTGAGCGCGACCTTGGTGAGAAGGGCGGCCTGTTCGAGCACGGCAACCCCAACAAGATGCTCCACGTCTGGACCGCCGAGGCCACCGAACGCTCCATCGAGGACAGCCTCAAGCGCCTGGGCACCGACCGCCTCGACATCGTCTGGGTCCACGACATCGCCCAGGACTTCCACGGCGACCAGTGGCTGAGCAAGTTCGAGGAGGCCCGCACCGGCGCCTTCCGCGTCCTGTCCCGCCTGCGCGACGAGGGCGTCATCAAGGCCTGGGGCCTGGGCGTCAACAAGACCGAGCCGATCGAACTCACCCTCGCCCTCGACGAGCCCAAGCCCGACGGCTTCCTCCTCGCCGGCCGCTACACCCTCCTCGACCACGACCACGCCCTCCAGCGCCTGCTCCCCATGGCCCAGGAGCAGAACGTCGACATGGTCGTCGGCGGTCCCTACAGCTCCGGCATCCTCGCCGGCGGCACCCACTTCGAGTACCAGGCGGCCCCGGCGCACATCATCGAGCGCGTCACCAGGCTCAAGGACCTCGCCGCGCGGCACGGCGTGTCCATCAAGGCCGCAGCCCTCCAGTTCTCCCTCGCCCACCCGGTGACCGCCGCGGTCGTCGCCGGCGCCACCAGGCCCAGCCGCATCGCCGAGGACACCGCCGCCCTCAACGAGAACGTTCCGGCCGCGTTCTGGCACGACCTGCGCGCGGCCGGCCTCGTCAGCCCGGCCGCCCCGCTGCCCGCGGGCGCCTGAATCCCGGCACGGCAACTCCCCAGCACCAGAACCAAGGAGAAAAGACCATGGCTTCCACTTCCGTCAGCCGCGTCGTCCCCGCCTCTCCCGAGAAGGTGTGGAGCCTGATCGGCGGCTTCGACGCCCTGCCCGACTGGCTCCCCTACATCCCCGAGAGCACCGCACTCGAGGGCGGCCGGGTCCGTCGGCTGAAGAACCCCGAGGGCGAGGTCATCATCGAGCGCCTCGTCGACTTCAACGAGACCGAGCGGCACTACAGTTACGCCATCCTCCAGGCGCCCTTCCCCGTCACCGGCTACGTCTCCACCCTCCGCGTCCACACCGTTCCCGGGCGCGAGGACCTCGCGGAGGTGCAGTGGTCCGGCCGCTTTGCTCCCGACGGTGTGAGCGAGACCGAGGCGGAGGACCTGTTCGCGGGCATCTACCGCGACGGTCTCGAGGCCCTCGCCCAGGCACTGACGGCCTGAGCGGCGCACTTCGTCTCCTCCGGGAGGGCCCGGGGGGCTGGGGGAAGGAGACGTGAGGAGTGACGGAGCGGCGGACAGCCAAGCCATCTGGTCCGAGTCGGACCTACACGCCGACGCACTGGCCCCGGGCGCGAGCCCGGGGCCAGTGCGTCGGCGTGATCGTTGCGTCGGCGGCCGGCGGCTGTGAGCTGGAACACGGTTGAGGTTGACCTTGGGTCAGGGTGGAGGCTCGCTGCAACGGCCCGACACCGATGCGGGCACAGCGGATCCGAAGGAGCAGGATGTTCATCACCCTTCCCGGTCAGGAGCAGGATCGCCCGGAGCTGCAGAAGGCGATCGAGGAGATCGTCGAGTCCGGTCTTCTCGGGGTGCAGCTGCGGGTGAACGACGAGCAGGGCGAGTGGGTCGGCAGCGCCGGGGCGCGCGAGCTGGGACAGGGCGCCAAGCCGCTGACCGACGGGCACTTCCGCATCGGCAGCACCACCAAGAACTTCGTCGCGGCCTCGGTGCTCATGCTGGTGGCCGAGGGCAGGATCGGCCTGGACACCCCGGCCGGTGACTACTTGCCCGGGTTCGGGCTGGACCGGCGGATCACGGTGCGGATGCTGCTGCAGCATACCAGCGGGATCTTCAGCCACACCGGCGAGCTCCACGAGGACGGGACGGTCGCGCTCGGGGTCCCCTGGCGGGGCAAGGAGTGGGTGGACAAGCGGTTCCACACCTACCTGCCCGAGGAGCTGGTGCGGCTGTCGTTGTCCAGGCCGGCGCGGTTCGCGCCGGGGTCGGGTTGGAGCTACTCCAACACCAACTACGTGCTGGCCCGGCTGGTGATCGAGAGCGTCACCGGCCGGTCGTTCGCCGAGGAGCTGCAGCGGCTGATCCTGGGGCCGCTGGGGATGACCGGCACCGTGGCCCCGGGCACCTCGCCGGAGATCCCCGAGCCGCACAACCACGGCTACTACCGCTACGAGGACGCCGGGCAGGAGAAGACGGTCGACGTCACCCGCCACAACCCCTCCTGGGTTGCGGCCGGCGGTGACATGATCTCGACCACCAAGGACCTGCACACGTACTTCTCCGCACTGATGGGCGGCAGGCTCCTGCCGCCCGGACTGCTCACCGAGATGCGCACCCCGGAGGCGACGATCGGCTACGGCCTGGGGGTGTTCGCGCAGGACCTGGGCCAGGGCGGCGGCACCGTCTTCCACCACAACGGCGCCACCATCGGCTCGGCGGCGCTGATGTACGGCACTCCGGACGGCCGCACGACCCTGACCGCCGGGCTGACCTACGTGGACGACGCCGACATGTCCCTGGCACCGGCATTCCAGAGCGCCCAACAGCGGCTCGTCAGCGCGGTGTTCGGCGGCGGGCAGGTCGATCCGGCACGGCCGACGGGCTGAACGTCCGGGGCCCGTACGCTTCGGGGGAGGCGCCCTCCGGTCGTGCGTCCTCCGGCCGTGCGTCGGACGGAACGCGAACCGGGGCCGCGCCGGGCCGGACGGGCTCGGCGCGGCCCCTCCACCTGCTCGGCCACGCTGTGCGTCGTGGCCGAGCCCGAGCACGAAGGCAGGATGAGCGGATGGCGAGCGGGGTCACGATCGGGCAGGCGGCGGGGTTCGTCGGCGTCACGGTGAAGACGGTGCGGCACTACCACCGGCACGGGCTGGTCGACGAGCCGCGGCGCGACGCCTCCGGCTACCGGCGGTACGGATCGGAGGAACTGCTGCGGCTGGTGCAGGTCCGGACGCTGGCCGCCGCCGGGGTGCCGCTGGCCGAGATCGGGCCGCTGCTCGACGCCGACGCCGGCCGGTTCGCCGACGCCCTCGCCGACGTCGAACGGCGGCTCACCGAACGGATCGCGGAGCTGACCGCGCGCCTCGACACGCTGCACCGGCTCGCCGAAGGAGACCGGGCCCTGCTGCCCGAGCGCGCCTGCGCGATCCTGGACCGGATGCCCGGCCTCGGTTTCGGCCCCGACTACGTGGCCGCGCAGCGCGAGGCCCTGGTACTGGCCCGGGTCCTGGCGCCGGAGGGCTTCGACGGCTTCCTGACCCAGCTCGAACACCGTCTGGAGGACCCCGAGTACATCGACCTGGCCAAGCGCGGCCAGGAGGCCGAGACCTGGGAACCGGACGACCCGAGGATCGAGGAACTCGCGACCGCCATGGCCGACCACTACCTCGCCAACCCCGCGCTGCTGGGAGACCCCGCCAGCCAGCGGGCCTGGACCAAGGCCTCCACCCAGTACCGGCTGATCAACAACCACCGCGGGGACCGGGCCCCGGTCTCGGCCCGCCTGACCGCGCTCACCGAGGCCAGACTCCGCTCCGCAGGCGTACCCATCCCACGCCGATGACGGGGGCGTTGCGGCAGGTTGGTGCCGCCGGTGACGACGGCGGCGGTGAGGCCCGATGTGTGACCCGCAGTGGTTGTCGCCCTATGGACGGGTGGCGGTCTTCTCCAGCAGGTTCCGGAGGGCGCGTTGCTGCCCGGGGGTGAGAGCGGCCAGGGGCGAGTCCTGGGTGAGGAGTTCGAGGAGCCGTTCACGCAGGGCGCTGCCCTCGGCGGTGAGGACGAGGTGCCTGGCGCGGCGGTCGGACAGACGGTCACGACGCCAACGGGCTCCCCGGGGGTGCCGGGAGGCGATCCAGCCTGATCCCGAAGTGGGTGTGGTAGGCGGCGAGGGCCTCGTCGTCGGTGAGGGTCGACTCGGTGCGCTCGCCGGCCGGGGTGGTGGTGATCAGGCGGTTGCCGCTGAGGGTCACCCGGCCGCCGTCCGCGGTGAGCATCGAGCAGGTCGTCGAGCGGGTGAAGTGGGAGTCCGGCGAGGTGGTCTGCCACCAGCAGGTCGGCCTGAAGTCGTCCCGCTCGTACGGGCGCAGGCCCAGGCGGTACTGCGGTTCGCCGTTCATCAGGACGTCCAGGTCTCCGTGTCCGCCGACCGGGGCGATGGTGAACGTTCCGTGGGCGTCGTGCTGTTCGCCGCGCTCGTCGAGGCGCAACGGGTGGCGGCTGAAGCGGCCGAAGCCGACGTCGACCAGCCACGGTTCGTCGAGGTCCACCCGCAGCGCGAGGTGGTCGAACGGCGGGCCGGGCCGCTCGCCGTCGTAGACGCGGCCGGCCAGCAGGCTCACCCGGTAGCCGAGTGAGGTGAGCAACTCGGCGAAGGCGCCGTTGAGTTCGTAGCAGAAGCCGCCCCGGCGACGGGTCACGACCTTCGCCAGCAGGGCCCTGGGGTCCAGGACGACGGGTTCGCCGAGGTGGATGCTCAGGTTCTCGAACGGGACGGTGCGCAGGTGCGCGAGCTGGAGCCGGGCGAGCGCCTCCGGGGAGGGCGCTCCGGGGTCGGGGAGGGCGATGCGGTCGAGGTAGCCGGACCGCTCGGCGGCGGTGAGGCCGGCGTACGGCTGCTCGGGGTGTCGTGCATGATCCATCCGGCCATTCCACCCGCGCGCAGGCCGGAGGGCCATCGGCTTTTGGTCCTACGCCCTCCGGTCTCCGCGGCGACTCGTACCCGGCCACGCCGACGCCGTGGTCCGACGAGGTCGGCCCAGGCTCTACGCGACGGATGTGGGGAAACGCGGCAGGACGTACTCCGCGAGCTCCTGCAGCAGCTCCTCCACCGGCCGGTCGTTGGGTCGCAGATTGAAGGAGACGTGCGAGACCCCGAACAGCGCCATGGTCTCCAGGTGCTCGATCAGGGCGTTGCGGCCGGTGCTGAGGCCGAGCCGGATCGGACGGGCCGGGGCGTCCGGGTCCTCCTGGAGGGTGAGCACCATCGGGGTCATGTACGGCTTCTCCCCGGCGAGTTCGCGCCACTGGCGGGTCCGCAGGCGCAGCGCTCCCAGGTCGCGGGGGTAGTTGAGCGAGGCGTCGGCGTGCTCGGCGATCCACTCGGGCGTCTGCTGGGCGCCGCCGGCGACGGCGATCGGGATGCCCGCCGCCTCCGCCGGTTTCGGCAGGACCTCCAGCTGGAAGTCCGAGCCGAGCCCGGCCCCGGGCAGCTCCAGCGGGCCCGGTCGCCAGGCGGCGCGCAGGGTGTGCAATCCCTCGCGGAAGGCGGCGCCGCGGGCCTCGAAGTCCCGTCCGAAGAGCGGGTACTCGACGGGACGGTCGCCGCTGGCGAGACCGAGCAGCATCCGGCCGCCGGAGAGCGCGTCGACGGTGGCGGCGGCCTTGGCGACGAGCAGCGGTTCGCGCAGCGGCAGGACGACGGCCGCGGTGCCGAGGACGGCGTGCTCGGTGACGGCGGCGAGGTGCCCGAGGTGGGTGAAGGTCTCGAAGACCGTCCCGGCGTCCCCGAAGCGGACGGGGTCGAAGAGCGGGACGTCGCGCACCCAGAGGCCGGCGAAGCCGAGCCGGTCGGCGAGCCGGGCGAGGCGCGCGTGGTCGGAGAGGTCCGGGACGCCGTGGGGGCGGCCGGCCGTACGGTCGGTGGTCTGCCGGGAGGGGCCCCAGTCGTTGTCGAGGGGGAGTTCCAG
>NZ_JAFLNG010000389.1 GCF_017427025.1 Streptomyces sp. FH025 | reverse complement strand
CGTCGGATCCACCCGCACCCGGACCGGCTCCGCCGTCCGCAGCGCGATCCGCGCGATCTGCGCCGCCTTGAGCGCCGCCGCCAGCGCGGCCCCCTGCCCTGGCGGCACCCGCAGCAGGGCGCGCTCCTGCTCCTCCCCCCGCAGGACGGGCACCGGCACCGGTCCGAGCACGTCCGCCCCCTCCGGCAGCCGGATCAGGTTCAGCAGGTCGGCGACCGCCGCCGGGCTCCCGCTCACCGAGGCCATCCGCGACACCGGCGGGAAGTGCAGCTGCGCCCGTTCGTCCCGCTCCAGCCCGGCATGCCCCAGCGGGTCCCACCGCACCAGCGCCTGCACCGGACGGGCCGACGGCTCGGCGACCACGACCACCGTGCCGCCCTCCGTCGAGGGCCGGACCAGCGCGGCGGCCGTCAGCCAGAGCCGCAGCGCCTCCTCCCCGGCCCGCAGGTCCGGCCGGCTGAGCAGCGCCCAGCCGTCCAGCAGCAGCGCGGCCCCGTACCCGGAGCCGCCCTCGACCACCGGCTCCGCGCCCGGGGTGGAGATCACCAGCGAGGGCTCGTCCGGCACCGTGTCCAGCACCGCGTCCCGCCCGGAGGTCCGCACCGGGATCCGCGGGAACGCCTTGCCCAGCTCCTCCGCCGTCCGCCGGGCCCCGACCACCTGGGCCCGCAGCCGGAACGAGCCGCACTCGGGGCAGTGCCAGTCGTTCTCCGCCTCCCCGCACCACCCGCAGTGCAGCGCGGCGTCCGCCGAGGGCGCCTCCAGCGGCCCCTCGCAGCGCCGGCACCGGGCCGGGGTGCGGCAGCGCCCGCAGGCCAGCCTGGGCACGTAGCCCCGCCGGGGCACCTGGATGAGCACCGGGTGCCCCGCCGCCAACGACTCCCGGGCGGCCTCCCAGGCCACCGAGGGCAGCCGGGCGGCCTGTGCGGCGGCGTCCCGGTGCTGGTCCTGGTCGGTGACGGTCCGCACCCTCGGCGCGACCTGCCGCACCGTCTCCCGGTCCGCGACCAGCGGCCGCGCCCAGCCGGTGCTGACCAGCTGCGCCCCCTCCACCGTCACCGCGTGCCCGCCGAGCAGCACCGCCGCGCCCTCCTCGGCGGCGCGCAGCAGGGCGACCTCGCGCACGTGCGGGTGCGGGGCGCGCGGGTCGCTGTGACTGCCGTCGCCGTCCGACCAGACCACGACCAGCCCGAGGTCGCGCACCGGCGCGAACATGGTGGCCCTGGTGCCGATCGCGGCGTGCACCGAGCCGCGGCTGACCGCCAGCCAGCGCCGGTAGCGCTCGCGCGGGCCGAGCTCGGCCTCCAGCGCCATGTGCATCCCCGGTCCGAGCAGTTCGGTGAGCGCCTGGTCCACCCGGGCCACCGACCGCCGGTCCGGCAGCACGACCAGGGCGCCGCGCCCGCCGGCGAGCGTGGCCGCCACCGCCCGGGCGATCTCGTACGGCCAGCCGGGCCCGGGCAGGGCCGTCCACACCGCGCGCGGCGAGCCTCCCCCCGCCAGCGAGGCGAGGAAGTCGGGCCCCGCCGGGTAGCGCTGCCAGCCGCCGGGCGCCGGGGGCAGGGGGCGCGGCAGCGGCGGCGGCGAGGGCTCGGCCTCGGCCTTGGCGTGCCGGGGCGGAACGGCCAGCTGCAGCACGTCGGCCAGCGTCCCGGCGTACCGGTCGGCGACGGTGCGGCACAGCCGCAGCAGCTGTGGGGAGAGCACCGGCTCGGGCGAGAGCACCTGGGCGAGCGGGGCGAGCGGGCCGGGGAAGTCGCTCTTCTCCAGCCGGGCGACGATGAACCCGTCGTGCAGTTCCCCGCCCTCGCGCTGGCCCTTCACCACCCGCGCCCCGAAGCGCACCCGCACCCGGGCGCCCGGCCGGGCCTCCTCCGCCATGGCGGCCGGCACCTCGTAGTCGAAGAACTTGTCGATGGTGAGCACGCCCTTGTCCACCACGACCCGGGCCACCGGCAGGTGCTCCGCCCGCTTGGCCCCGCGCCACGTCCGCGGCTTGGCGCGCTTGACCGTCTCCCGGATGAAGGCCAGCTGCTCCGGCTCGGCGGCCCCGTTCTCCCCTGTGCTGCTCATCGCTCCCAAGTAGTACCAGGTCACACCGACAATCCGGGCACGCAGCGGCGCCCGCCCCCGGTCCGGGGGCGGGCGCCGCGACGAGGAGCCGGGACGTCAGTCCTGCACGGCGGCCTTCAGCTGCTCGACCCGGTCGGCGCGCTCCCAGGTGAAGTCCGGCAGCTCACGGCCGAAGTGGCCGTACGCCGCGGTCTGCGAGTAGATCGGGCGCAGCAGGTCGAGGTCGCGGATGATCGCGGCCGGACGCAGGTCGAAGACCTCGGAGACGGCCTTCTGGATGGTCAGCACCGGCACGGTCTCGGTGCCGAAGGTCTCCACGAACAGGCCGACGGGCTCGGCCTTGCCGATCGCGTACGCGACCTGCACCTCGGCGCGGCGGGCGAGCCCGGCGGCGACGATGTTCTTGGCGACCCAGCGCATCGCGTACGCGGCCGAGCGGTCCACCTTGGACGGGTCCTTGCCCGAGAAGGCGCCGCCGCCGTGGCGGGCCATGCCGCCGTAGGTGTCGATGATGATCTTGCGGCCGGTGAGGCCGGCGTCGCCCATCGGGCCGCCGATCTCGAAGCGGCCGGTCGGGTTGACCAGCAGGCGGTAACCGTCGGTGACCAGCTTGATGCCCTGCTCGCCGAGCGCCTTCAGCTCCGGCTCGACCACGAACTCGCGGATGTCCGGGGTGAGCAGCGACTCCAGGTCGATGTCACTGGCGTGCTGGGTGGAGACGACCACGGTGTCGAGGCGGACGGCCTTGTCGCCGTCGTACTCGATGGTGACCTGGGTCTTGCCGTCGGGGCGCAGGTACGGGATGGTCCCGTTCTTGCGGACCTCGGTCAGACGGCGGGAGAGGCGGTGCGCCAGGGTGATCGGCAGCGGCATGAGCTCGGGCGTCTCGTCGGACGCGTAGCCGAACATCAGGCCCTGGTCGCCGGCGCCCTGCTTGTCGAGATCGTCCTCGTCGCCCTCGACCCGGGCCTCGTACGCGGTGTCGACGCCCTGCGCGATGTCGGGCGACTGGCTGCCGATGGACACCGAGACGCCGCAGGAGGCGCCGTCGAAGCCCTTCTTGGAGCTGTCGTAGCCGATCTCCAGGATCTTGTCCCGGACGAGCTGGGCGATCGGCGCGTACGCCTTGGTGGTCACCTCGCCGGCCACGTGCACCTGGCCGGTGGTGATGAGCGTCTCCACGGCGACCCGGGACGTCGGGTCCTCGCGCAGGAGAGCGTCAAGGATGGTGTCGCTGATCTGGTCAGCGATCTTGTCGGGGTGTCCCTCGGTCACGGACTCCGAGGTGAACAGGCGGCGAGACACAGCGCTCCCTGGGGTTGCAGCGGCTGCTGACTGAAGGCCCCCGGCGAACCGGGGGCGCTCCGGAAAGACTTGATTCCTGGAGTGTAACGGTCAGCTTCCGCCGAACGTCACCCGCTTCCGGAAATCAAGACCGCTTCGGACCAGGTCGGGATCAGTTCCCGACCATTTCCAGTCGCTCTACGACCAGGTCCCAGACAATGTCGGCCAGAGCCTCCTTCGGCCCCACCGGGACGGGCGTCTCGCTACCGTCCGAGCCCAGCACCACGGCCTCGTTGACGTCCGACCCGAAGGCCTTGCCGTTGCCCACCTCGTTGACGACCAGCAGGTCGCAGCCCTTGCGGGCGAGCTTGGCGCGGCCGTTGGCGAGCACGTCGTCGGTCTCCGCCGCGAATCCCACGACGAGTTGGCCCGAACGGGGGCGGCGCGCCGACAGCTCGGCCAGCACGTCCGGGTTGCGGACCAGCGCCACCGGCGCGGGCTCGACCCCCTCGACCTTCTTGATCTTGCCGGTGGCGTACTCGGCGGGACGGAAGTCCGCCACCGCCGCCGCCATCACCACGGCGTCCGCGTCCCCGGCCGCCTCGAGCGCCGCCTCGCGCAGCTCCAGCGCCGTCGAGACGTGCACCACATCCACCCCGGCCGGGTCGGGCAGCTCGGCGTTGGCCGAGACCAATGTCACGCGCGCCCCGCGGGCCGCGGCCGTCACGGCGAGCGCGTAGCCCTGCTTGCCGGAGGAGCGGTTGCCGAGGAAGCGCACCGGGTCCAGAGGCTCCCGGGTGCCGCCCGCCGAGACCACCACGTGCCGGCCGGCCAGGTCGGTCGGCACCGCCCCGCCCCGGCGCAGCACGGCCCGGCAGGCGTCGAAGACCGCCGAGGGCTCGGGCAGCCGCCCCTTGCCGGTGTCCTTGCCGGTCAGCCGGCCGACGGCGGGCTCCAGCACGATCACGCCCCGGCGGCGCAGCGTGGCGACGTTGTCCCGGGTGGCCGGGTGCTCCCACATCTCGGTGTGCATGGCGGGCGCCAGCACGACCGGACAGCGGGCGGTGAGCAGGGTGTTGGTCAGCAGGTCGTCGGCCAGCCCGTGGGCGGCCTTGGCGATCAGGTCCGCGGTGGCCGGGGCGACCACCACCAGGTCGGCCTGCTGCCCGATCCGGACGTGCGGCACCTCGTGCACGCGTTCCCAGGTCTCGGTGGCGGCCGGACGGCCGGACAGCGCGGCCCAGGTGGCCTCGCCGACGAAGTGCAGCGCCGCCGCGGTGGGCACCACGGTGACCTGGTGGCCGGACTCGGTGAACCGGCGCAGCAGCTCGCAGGCCTTGTAGGCGGCGATCCCGCCGCTGACGCCGAGGACGACGCGCGGAGCGTCCGCAGTCGAGCTCATGTACCGACCTTTCCTCCGGATCTCGAACCCGCCCACCCTACGGCTCCGCGACGATCACCCGCACCAGGGTGCCGCCCACAGCGCCGGACACGACGACGGACTCGACGACGGACGGAACGCCGAAGGGCCCGGCGGAAACGATTCCGCCGGGCCCTTCCGGAAAGCGCGGGTGGCGCGCAGCCGCCTCAGGCAGCCTCGACCGCCTCGGCGGTCAGCATGCCCGCGTTGATCTCGCGCAGCGCGATCGACAGCGGCTTCTCGTGCACGTGGGTGTCGACCAGCGGGCCGACGTACTCCAGCAGGCCCTCACCGAGCTGGGAGTAGTACGCGTTGATCTGGCGCGCGCGCTTGGCGGCGTAGATCACGAGGCTGTACTTCGAGTCGGTGGCCTCGAGCAGCTCATCGATCGGCGGGTTGATGATGCCCTCGGGCGCGGTCATGGAAGAGGACACGCGAAAACCTTCCGAAAGGGTGGGAAAGACTGACAGGTCAGGCTACACCGAGCAAGGCTAGCAGTTCGGCCGCTACCTGCTCGACGGAGGTGTTGACAAGGGTCCTGTCGAACTCGGGCTCGGCCGCGAGCTCGACCTTGGCCGCCTCCAGCCGCTTCTCGATGACGTCCTGGGGCTCGGTGCCCCGGCCGGTCAGTCGCCGGACCAGCTCGTCCCAGCTCGGCGGGGCCAGGAAGACCAGCTGGGCCTCCGGCATCGACTCGCGCACCTGGCGGGCACCCTGCAGGTCGATCTCCAGCAGGACGGGCTCGCCACGCTCCAGCTTCTCCAGCACCGCCGCACGCGGGGTGCCGTAGCGGTTGCCGGCGAACTCGGCCCACTCCAGCAACTCACCGTTGGCGATCAGCTTGTCGAACTCGTCGTTGTCGACGAAGTGGTACTGAACCCCGTTCTTCTCGCCCGGCCTCGGGCGGCGGGTCGTCGCCGACACCGACAGCCAGACCTCGGGGTACATCTTCCTCATATGAGCGACGACCGTGCTCTTGCCGACCCCCGAAGGGCCGGAGAGCACGGTCAGCCGCGGACGCTCACTCATGCACCGATTATCCCGGATCGCGGACGATCCCGGGACCACGGGGGCACGGTCAGGCGGTGCCACCGCCGAACTCCCGCTCCAGGGAAGCGATCTGGTTCGTGCCGAGACCCCGGACACGCCGGCTCTCGCTGATGCCGAGGCGCTCCATGATCTGCTTGGCGCGGACCTTGCCGACGCCCGGAAGGGACTCCAGCAGGGCCGAGACCTTCATCTTGCCGATGACGTCATTGTCGTTCTTGCCGGCCTTGATCACCTCGTGCAGGGAGGCGCCGGAGTGCTTGAGCCGGTTCTTGACCTCGGCGCGCTCCCGGCGAGCCTCGGCGGCCTTGGCGAGCGCGGCGGTGCGCTGTTCAGGGGTAAGGGGCGGAAGAGCCACGCCGTTCACCTCAGGGTGTGGAAGGAAGGGATTGAGCTATGACTGGTTCGGTACCGAGGACACCGTCCGCAAGGGGACCCCAAGGGGAACCACAGGGCCCTGACCTGCGGGAGCTACGGGTTTCGCGGCTCGCCGATGACCTATCGCCGGACACTACCCGCATTGCGGCGCCACGTCAGGAAAAGAACACGAAAAGTCCTGGTCAGCCAAGGCCGACCAGGACTTTCCGGGGCAAAATGACCGCGATTGCGAAACTTTGACGGGGTCGATGTGACGGCGCTCACGTCAACTCCGCTGCCGCCCCGCCGTCCTGCGGACACTGCGCACGGTGACCGCGTCGCTACCGGTCGGCTTCCGGTCGGAAGCCTTCCGCTTCCGGACCGCGCTCATCCGTGCCCGCGACCGCACTTGAGGCGTCCGCGAACTACTTGACGGCCTCCGCGAACTCGCCGACGAAGCGCTCCGCCGCCTCCCGCAGCGCCGGCACCGACGGCCCGTGCTTGAGCACGTCCCTGCTGACGCTGGGCACCACGTTCATCACCGAGGCGCCGAACACCCGCGGCAGGTCCGCCATGGTCGCGCCCTGGGCCCCGATCCCGGGGGCCAGCAGCGGGCCGTTGATGGCCAGTTCGACGCCCGCGTCGGCCAGCGTCGCGCCGACCACCGCGCCGAAGGAGCCCAGCGGCGCCGCGTCCGCGTTCTCCGCCGCCAGCTGGCGCAGCACCGCCGCCGCGACCGACTCGCCGTCCGCGCCGACCGCGCGCTGCACCTCGCCGCCTTCCGGGTTGGAGGTGAGCGCGAGCGCGAACACGCCGCAGCCCTGCTCCCGGGCCAGGTCCAGGGCCGGACGCAGCGAGCCGAAGCCCAGGTACGGGCTGACCGTCACGGCGTCCGAGAACAGCGGGCTGGCGGGCGACAGGAAGGCCTCCGCGTAGGCGGCCATGGTGGAGCCGATGTCGCCGCGCTTGGCGTCCATCAGGACCAGCGCGCCGGCCTCCCGGGCCTCCTCGACGGTCTTCTCCAGCACCGCGACGCCCTTGCTGCCGAAGCGCTCGAAGAAGGCGGCCTGCGGCTTGAGCACGGCCACCCGGTCGGCCAGCGCCTCGACCACGGTCCGGCTGAAGGTCTCCAGCCCGGCGAGGTCGTCGCCGAGCCCCCAGGCGGCGAGCAGGGAGGCGTGCGGGTCGATGCCGACGCAGAGCTGGCCGCGGGTGTCGAGGGCCTGGCGCAGCCGGGCGCCGAACGGGGCGA
>NZ_JAFLNG010000388.1 GCF_017427025.1 Streptomyces sp. FH025 | reverse complement strand
CGATACGTCTCGTCTCGACGGCTTGCATAGAATTTCCGGCATGGCCCCCAGAACCGCCCCCGACCCCGCCCGGCGCAGCGAACGCGCACGCTCCGCCGTCCTCACCGCCGCGCACGAACTCGTCTCCGAGGTCGGCTTCGGCAAGCTCAGCATCGAGGCGATCGCCGCCCGGGCCGGCGTCGGCAAGCAGACCATCTACCGCTGGTGGCCCTCCAAGGGCGCGGTGGTCTTCGACGCCTTCCTCGCCGCCAACGCGCGCGTGGAAGGCGACTTCGCCCTCCCCGACACCGGCGACCTCGCCACCGATCTGCGGATCGTCCTGCGGTTCAGCGCCGACGACCTCACCGACCCCGTGCTCGACCGCACCTACCGCGCCATCAACGCCGAGGTGCTGAGCGACCCCGCGGTGCAGGCCGAGTACCGCACCCGGCTGCTGGACCCCCTGCTGGACGTCACCCGCGACCGCCTCCGCAGCGCCCGCGAGGCCGGTCAGCTCGCCCCCGACACCGACCTCGACTTCGCCGTCGAGCTCCTCTACGGCCCGCTGTACTACCGCTGGCTGCACCAACTCGGCCCGGTCGACCACGACTTCACCGACCGCCTGGTCGACGCCGTCCTGCGCGCCCTCAACCCGCCCACGGCCGACGGCCGTTCCGACGCCTGACCGCGCACAGCTCCCCTACGTGCGCCCGCGCCGACGGCTCAGACCAGCGACGACTCAGACCAGCGGCGGCGAGGCCGGACCGGCCAGCGCCACCGAGACCAGGGCCCGCATCGCGCAGGCCGCCTGCCCCAGCGGCAACGTGGCGTCGTCCGCGAACAGCTCGACCAGCCAGCCCCCGGCCGGGTTCTGCCCGCCCGCCGCGACCATGCCCCGGTAGCCGGAGACCACCAGCATGGCCTCCTCGGCCGGGTCGTTGCCCGCCGCGCCGGTCCGCAGCGCGAAGCCACCGCCGCGCACCGCCCGCCGGGTCATCGGGTAGTGGCGCAGGTCGAAGACGGCGTCGGGGGCCTCGATCTGGGCGCGCTGGGTCTCGGCCCGGAGGCTGCTGGGGCCGCTGGTCATCCGGTAGACGGCGTGCTGGACGGTGCGCATCAGCTGCGAGCCCGGCGGGACGTACGAGACCCACCAGCCGACCGCGTCCAACAGCCGGGCGGCGGTCTCGGCGACGACGACCAGCTTGCCGAGGGTGTCGGCGGGGTGGACGGCCCGGGCGGCGGCGGCCTGGTCGAGCGAGGCGAGGACGGCGGTGAGCAGCTGCCCCGGGTCGGCGCTGTGGGCGGCGCCGCGGAAGCGCCGCCGGTCGGCCGCGCCCACCCGCCCGCCGGGCCCGCGGCGGCCGTCGGCGCGGTGGTGCGGGTCCGCGGCGTCGGCGAGCAGCACGGTGGGGTCGGGCGAGAAGCCGGGGCCGTGGCTGCGCCCGGCGACCACCGGGTGGGCGGCGCGGGCGGCCTTGGCGCGGTACTGGGCGGCGTCGGCGAGCCGGAAGAGCCGGTCGGGGGTGGTGACCGGCCCGATGGAGTCCCCGGTGGAGGCGACGCCGCAGGCGACCCCCTCACCCTCGGACAGCGCGAGCGCCCGCGCGCACAGCTCCTCGGCGACGGCGACCACCTCGTCGGCCTTCCGCCCCTCCACCAGCAGGCAGAACTCGTCCCCGCCGAGCCGGGCGGCGAGGCTGCCCGGCAGCTTGGCGGCGGCCAGCGACAGCTGGTGCGCGAAGCGCTCCAGCAGCCGGTCGCCCATCTCGTGGCCGAGCTGGTCGTTGACCCGCTTCAGCCCGTTGACGTCGCAGACCACCAGCGAGACCACGGTGTCGTCCCGGTTGTGCGCCTCCAGCGCGCCCTCCAGTCGGGCGTCGACCGCGCGCCGGTTGGCCAGGCCGGTGAGCGGATCGGTGAAAGCCAGTCGGCGCAGGTCGGCGAGGCGCTCGGTCTGGGCGAGCCCGGCCGAGATCTGGGCCGCGAGCAGGGTCGCGTAGTCCGCGTCGGATTCGACGAACTCGGGCATGCCGACCGTCCGGGCGAGGTACAGCTCGCCCCAGGCCTGCCCGTGCAGCACGATCGGCGCGACCACGCAGCAGGCCCGCCCGCGCCGGCGCAGCGCCGCGGCGCGCTCCTGGCAGTACGCGCCGGCGGTCGGGTGCGTGTGACCGACGTGCGGCTCGATGTTCTCGGCGGTCTGCAGCCAGGCGCGCGGCAGGCGCCCGGTGGTCCAGCGCTCCTCCAGGTAGGTGACGATCTCCGGGAAGTCCGCGACCGGGTACGACTCGTCCTCCGGCAGCTCCTCCTCGCCGGGCGCGAGCTCCCCGTGGTTGACCAGCACCCGCAGCCGGCCGGACTCGCGGTCCCAGACCGAGACCGCGGCCATGGTGGCGCCGAGCGCCTCGGTGGCCCGGACGGCGGCGGCCCGGACGGCCTCCAGCGGGCTGAGGGCGCCGGCCATGTCCTGGGCGAGGTCGACCACCGACTGCAAGCGCAGGTCGGGCAGCGGGTCGGGGTCGCGCGAGCCCGCGCAGTCGCAGCCGCGGTCCGTCATGATCGCCTCACTGCTCACCGGCTCGCCTCGCTCCCTGTGCTCGGTCCTGCCAGACCCCCGTGCGGGCCTGCGGCCCCGGACCGGCCGCACCGCCCGGCCGCTTGCACCAAGACTATGGCGGTTTCGTTCGGTTATGCCCCGTTTGCACCGAGATACATCGAGATGCGCCAACAAACGTACAACTTTGAACCGTTCGGTCACTCGGAGAGGGCACTCAGAGAGGGCACTCCGGAGAGGGCACTCCGGAGAGGGCACTCCGGAGAGGTGCCCCGCGCGCCGGGCCCCTATTCCGCCTTCAGCCGCCGCGACAGCAGCCACGGCTCGACCAGCCCCAGCCCCCGCACCGGCCGCCTCCACATCGGCTGGAGGTGGAAGCGCGCCCCCAGCTCCGGCCCCGGCAGCGGCAGCCCGGAGGCCGGCATCCCGGCCGCCGCCGACAGCGCCTCCGCCAGGCCCGGCCCCTCGGAGTCGGCCGGGGCGACGCTGCCGTTGTGCTCCAGCGCGGCGGCGAACTCGCCGTCGATCAGCACCGCGTCCTTGGGGGCGATCGAGGTGAGCCGGCTGGCCAGGTTCACCGTGGTGCCGAAGACGTCGCCCATCCGCTGGGTGACGGTGCCGAAGGCCATGCCGACCCGCAGCGCGGGGATGGTGTCGTCCTCGGCCAGCGCCTCGATCAGGCTGAGCGCGATCTCGGCGGCGGTGGACGGGTCCTCCGAGACGTAGAGGATCTCGTCGCCGAGGGTCTTGATCACCCGACCGCCCTGTCCGACGATCAGATCGGAGCAGGTGTTCTCGAAGGTCTCGACCAGCTCGCCGAGCTCCTCCTCCTCCAGCCGCCGCGACAGCCGGGTGAAGCCGACCAGGTCCGCGAAGCCGACCGCGAGCCGACCGCTGGTGATCTCGTGGTCCTCGGCCGCCTGCACCACCCGGCCCGTGACGGCGGCCAGTTGGCGCCGCCAGACGTACACCAGGAACTGCTCCAGCTCCGGCAGCAGCAGCTCGACCAGCGGGTACGCGACGTCGGCACGGGTCAGCCCGGGCTCGGCGGACTGGGTGAGGTTCTCCAGGAAGGTGTCCATCTGCCAGCCGGCCAGCCGGGCCGTGGTCTGGCCGGTGGAACGGGCCACCTGGATCGCCATCGACTCGCTCAGCAGCCCGGACTCGACCAGCCCGGCGAGCCGCCGCAGCGCGATCACGTCGCCGTCGGTGAGCGCCCGGGACTGGCCGATGTCGGGGAAGCCCATGGCCCGCCAGAAGCGGGTGGCCAGCTCCATCGGGACGTCGGCGGCGCGCGCGGCCTGGTACGGGGTGTAGCGGCGTGGTGCGTCCAGGATCAGGCGTTCCAGTTCGAGCGCGACCGTGGGGTCGTGACCGCCCGCTGTCCCGCTGCCGCCGTCCTCTGCCACCGGTCCGTCCCCGTGCGGTCGCCGCACTCGCCTCGTGTCCTACCTGTCCGGGCGCGCCGTCCGCCACCCGGGCGGGCAGTGGCGCGCCTCACACCGCTGCCAGGTGGAATGTTCGCACGGAATCGCTCGATCCGGAGCATCCGTCCGGGTCAAGGAGAGGTGAAGCCTGCCGTTCAGCGGGGCTCGGGGCGAACGTGGACCACGTCGCCCGCGCCGACCGCCCGGCGTGCGCCGTCGGCCGTTCGCACCACCAGGCGGCCGTCCCCGTCCACCGCAACCGCCTCGCCGAGCAGCTCGCGGTCGCCGGGCAGGTGCACCCTCACCTGGCGGCCGAGCGTGGTGCAGCGGTCCACGTACGCGCGCAGCAGGTCGCTGGTGTGCGGGTCCCCGGCCGCGGCCGTCCACTCGCGGTACAGCCCGGCGAACTCGCGCAGCAGGGCGCGCAGCAGGACGGACCGGTCGGTGGTCACCGCGCCGGCCAGCGCGAGCGAGGCCGCGGTGGGGACGGGCAGCTCCTGCTCGCGCAGCGAGACGTTGAGGCCCATCCCGACGACCACCGCGCCGCCGCTCAGCTCGGTGAGGATGCCGCCGAGCTTGCGCTCCGCGCCGTCGATCTCCACCTGGAGGTCGTTCGGCCACTTCAGCCCGACCTCGACCCCGGCCACCCGGTCGAGGGTGCTGGCCGCGGCCACCCCGACCAGGATCGGCAGCCAGCCGTACCGCTCGACCGGCACCTCCTCGGGGCGCAGCAGGAAGGACAGGAACAGCCCGGAGCGGGCCGGGGCGGTCCACTGCCGGTCCATCCGCCCGCGCGCGGCGCTCTGCGCCTCGGCGACCAGCACCGCGCCCTGCGGGGCGCCGGCCCGGGCCCGCTCGGCGAGGTCGCTGTTGGTGGAGCCGGTCTCGGCGAGGACGTCCAGCGAGGTCCAGAGCCCGCCCGGGACCACCAGGTCGCGGCGCAGCCCCTCCTGGTCCAGCGGCGGCCGGTCCAGGTCGGTCCAGGGGGACGGTCCGGTGCGGCCGAAGCCGCGCAGTCCGCTGCGGCGGGGGGTCTCGGGTGCGGTCATGGGGAAACCCTAGGCGGTGGACGGAACCGGGGCGCGCAGGGCGTGGGAGCGGGGCGCGGACGGAGTCCGGGGGCGTGGGCCGGTGGCGCAGTCCGCCCCATCGTCCCTCAGAACCCGCGTGGACACACTGTGTCGCTGGCCATAACGCCAGGACGTTACGTCCGGCCCTCCGCGCTGGCTACGCTACCCAGCGGTAGTCGCAGCGCCGCCCTGCCCTCCTGCGCGAGCCCCCACCCCGGCCCGCGCGCACTCGAACAGGTCGCGGCCATGGATCAGGGAGAGCCACCGGATGACCGAGGCGCCGTACGACCCCCACACCACCGCCGGCAAGATCGCCGACCTGCGGCGAAGGCTGGACGAGGCGGTGCACTCCGGCTCGTCCAAGGCCGTGGAGAAGCAGCACGCCAAGGGCAAGCAGACCGCCCGCGAGCGGGTCGTGGAGCTGCTGGACGAGGGCTCGTTCGTGGAGTTCGACGAGTTCGCCCGGCACCGTTCGACTAACTTCGGCCAGGAGCGCAACCGCCCGTACGGCGACGGCGTGGTGACCGGCTACGGCACCGTCGACGGCCGCCAGGTCGCCGTCTTCGCCCAGGACTTCACCGTCTTCGGCGGCTCGCTCGGCGAGGTCTTCGGCGAGAAGATCGTCAAGGTGATGGACTTCGCCCTGAAGACCGGCTGCCCGGTCATCGGCATCAACGACTCCGGCGGCGCCCGGATCCAGGAGGGCGTGGTCTCGCTCGGCCTGTACGGCGAGATCTTCCGCCGCAACGTGCACGCCTCGGGCGTCATCCCGCAGATCTCGCTGATCATGGGCCCCTGCGCGGGCGGCGCGGTCTACTCCCCCGCGATCACCGACTTCGTGGTGATGGCCGACCAGACCTCGCACATGTTCATCACCGGCCCGGACGTGATCAAGACCGTGACCGGCGAGGACGTCGGCATGGAGGAGCTGGGCGGCGCCCGCACCCACAACACGAAGTCCGGCAACGCGCACTACCTGGCCTCGGACGAGAAGGAGGCGATCGAGTACGTCAAGAGCCTGCTCTCGTACCTGCCCTCCAACAACCTGAGCGACCCGCCGTCCTACCCCGAGCAGGCGGACCTCACGATCACCGACGAGGACCTCGAACTCGACGCCATCGTGCCGGACTCGGCGAACCAGCCGTACGACATGCGCGCGGTGATCGAGCACATCGTCGACGACGGCGACTTCCTGGAGACCCAGCCGCTGTACGCCGGCAACATCATCACCGGCTTCGGCCGGGTCGAGGGCCACGCGGTCGGCATCGTCGGCAACCAGCCGATGGACCTGGCCGGCGTCCTGGACATCAACGCCAGCGAGAAGGCCGCCCGCTTCATCCGCACCTGCGACTCCTTCAACATCCCGGTGCTGACCTTCGTGGACGTGCCCGGCTTCCTGCCCGGCACCGAGCAGGAGTGGAACGGCATCATCCGCCGCGGCGCCAAGCTGATCTACGCCTACGCCGAGGCCACCGTCCCGCTGATCACCGTGATCACCCGCAAGGCCTTCGGCGGCGCGTACGACGTCATGGGCTCCAAGCACCTGGGCGCCGACCTCAACCTGGCCTGGCCGACCGCCCAGATCGCGGTGATGGGCGCGCAGGGCGCGGTCAACATCCTGCACCGCCGGGAGATCGCCGAGGCCGAGGCGGCCGGCACCGTCGAGGAGACCCGCGCCGAGCTGATCGCCTCGTACGAGGACACCCTGCTGAACCCGTACCTGGCGGCCGAGCGCGGCTACGTGGACGCGGTGATCGCCCCCAGCGAGACCCGTCGCCACATCGTCCGGGGCCTGCGGGCGCTGCGCGGCAAGCGCGAGGTGCTGCCGCCGAAGAAGCACGGCAACATCCCCCTGTAGGCCCCATCCCTCCCGGGAGAGAACCAGATGTCCCCGATCCACGTGCTGCACGGGCAGCCGACCCCCGAGGAGCTCGCCACCGTCCTGGCGGTGGTCCAGGCCCGGGCCGCCGCCGCGCAGGCCGCCGCCGAGACGGCGCGCCTGGCCGGCGCCAGCCCGGACTCCCCCTGGAACGACCGCTCCCGCCTGCTCCGCCCCACCATCCGCCCGGGCGTCAACGCCTGGCGGACGTCGGGCTGGGCGCACTGAACACCGCCGGGTGGCGCGGAAGGATCGGCCCGGCCGACCTCCCGCGCCACCCGGCCCACCTCCCGCGCAAGCAGGCCGCTCCGCCCGCTTTGCCCGGAACCTGAGTACGGATACTCAGGCGCCCCCGCCCCCCGCGGCGCACTCTGGACGGGTGCTCTGGTCAGACCCTCGCGATGAGCCCTCGCCCGAGGCCCGTCGCATGCAGGAGCGGATGCAGCGGGCCGGCCGGGTGCTCGCCGCGCTGGTGCTGGTGGGCGCCGTCCTGGTCATGCTCTCCCGCTGGTTCACCTGAACGGCGTACACCGG
>NZ_JAFLNG010000387.1 GCF_017427025.1 Streptomyces sp. FH025 | reverse complement strand
ACCGCACGGCGACGCAGAGAGCCGACGTGCCATCAACATCGCTCCGTCCGGAGCGGGTTGGTGACCTGCGACGTGGAGCCGGAGCCTGGGCCGGCCATTCGCAGCTGTCGACGGCGACAGTGTTGGCCTGCGCTCGACGGGCTGTCAACACTTTCGACAAAGAAGCCAAAAGTGTCGGCCATGCTCGTTTCCGCCCCTGCTTGCAAAGTCACTGGCCAGACCCCTCAGGGGTAGATGAAGGGCGGGGCCCTACTGTGTCCGCACTCACTTCTATGCCATTGGGTAAACGTGCAAGAGGCAGTCTCTTCGAAAGTTTCGGAGGCGTGCCGGGCCGCACCGCCGCGACAGCGGGGTCAGGACACCCGCGCCGTCGAGGGCCGCCGGCGCCGTGCCGCCCGCCGGATCGCGAGGGGCGCCAGCCCCACGCCGATGCTCAGGGCGGCAGCCGCTGCGGCCAGCAGGGTGGACCGCAAGGGCCAGGCCGCGCCGGTCAATTCGAGGTGCGCCGAGGGGTACTCGGAGAACTTCGCCGTGGTCAGGGCCGTGCGGCGGTCACCGTGTTCGGCGAGGTCCCGCAGCACCGGGTCGAAGCCGAACTCCCCGGGCCGCCGTCCCCCGCCGGGCAGGTCGACGGCGAGCCCGTGGCGGCGGGCCCAGTCGTGCAGCGGCGCACCGACGGCGCCGGCATCGGCGACGCCGGGCACCACGAAGCGGTCCACTCCGGACGGGCCTCCGGCGGCCGACCGGGTGACGAGGACCAGACCGTGCCGGGTGGTGACGGTGTCGCGTTCGCCGATCACGACCGTCCGGGCGGCGAAGGAGACACCGCCGTAGACCTCGAAGGCAGCGGCGGCGTCGATCTCGTCGACGCCGTCGGGCAGGCCGATGCCCGTGGTGGGGCGCAGCCAGGGGAAGGCGGCGTTGAGGGCGTACGGCAGGTCGCCGGGGCCGAGGTGGTTGGCCGGGATCGAGGTGGGGCCGTCCAGGGTCCAGCCCGGGTACGACAGGCCGGTGCCGATGCGGTCGGCCTCGGCCTTGCCGACCAGCTCCTCGACGATGCGCAGGGCACCGACCGTGCCGGAGGTGACGCCCGCGGTGGTGGTCACCCGTCCGTCCTCGACGTAGCGCAGGCCGCGCTGCCAGTGGACCTGCGGGAAACCGCGTTCCAGCGAGTCGATGTTGGACCAGAACGAGGTGGCCTCGCGGCCGTCGAGCAGGCCGGACGCCGCGAGCAGCTCGGAGCCCGCGCACACTCCGAGCACCCGGGCACCCTTGCGGTGGCGTTCGACGATCCACCGGCGCAGCTGTTCCTCGCCCGCGCCGGTCGGGTCGGTCACCGCGGGGACGACCACGACGTCGGGCTCCGGCACGGTGCCGTTCGCCACCTCGGCCAGCGTGTGGTCGGGCAGCAGGTGGGCCCCGCCGGACAGCGGGGAGACCCGGCGTTCGGCGGCCACGGTGTAGACGAACATCTTCTCGGCCTCCGCGAGCACCTGGTAGGGCGCGAGCACGTCGGTGGCGACGGAGCCCTCGTTGCTGACCGCGACCGCCACGGTGATGCGGTCCCCGGGCACCGCTCGGGCGGCAGGCCAGGACCGGGCCGCCGACCCCGGCGGAGCGGGGGCGAAACTGTCGGCCATCGACGCGCTCACCCCGGCGAAGGCGATCCCCGCGAACGACGCGGTGGACAGCGCCGTGCCCAGGAGGATCCAGCCGGCACGGCGCGCGATCCGGCGGGGCTTGCCCAACTCGGACATGACATACCTCGACAATCCGGGCACGGATCGGCAGCACTGTGCCGTCGGCCCTGGTGAAGACGGAGAAGTGAAGGCGGAGAAGTGAAGATGGGGAAGTGACGTCGGACGGAAGGGGACGGAGGCGGGCGGGGAGAAGCGCGGACCGGCCCGGCGGTCGGTCCTTCAGCCGGTCGGCCGCAGGTGGGCCCGCAGCCGCGAGGGCGGGACCCCGAAGGCGTCGGTGACCAGCCGGCGCAGGTGCCGTGCGTCGCGGAAGCCGCAGCGAGCCGCCACCGCCTCGACCGTCAGGTCGGTGTCGGCCAGCAGCGCGCGGGCCCGCTCGAGACGCAGCTGCCGCTGGTAGGCGAGCGGGGTGACACCGGTGGCGGTGGTGAACGCCCGGGTCAGACCGCGCGGGGAGAGGTTCGCCACCCCGGCGAGTTCCCGAAGGGTGAAGGCGCCGTCCAGGTGCTGTGCCAGATGGTCCTGTACCCGGTGCACCGCGGGCTGGACGTGGTTGCGGTACCGGAGGAACGGGCTGATCTGTGCGGTGTCCCCGTCGCGTCGCAGGTACAGCACCAGCTCGCGCGCGACCCCTGCGGCGAGTTCGGGGCCGTGGTCCCGTTCGACGAGGGAGAGCGCCAGATCGATCCCCGCGGAGATGCCCGCACTGGTGCTGATCCTGCCGTCGTGGACGTACAGGGCCGCGTCGCGGACCTGGGCCCGTGGGTAGCGTTCGCGCATCGCCGAGGTCAGCGACCAGTGCGTGGTGCACGTGCGGCCGTCCAGCAGCCCCGCTTCCCCGAGGAGAGCGGCGCCGGTGCACACCGACGCCACCCGGGCGCCCGCCGCATGGGCCTCCCGCACCCACCGCACCACGGCGGGTGCCACCAGGCGGTCGGATCCGGTCAGCCGGGGCCCGGGGACGAGGACCAGGTCCCCCGCCCCGGCCCGGGTCGTCGGCAGCGGCGACAGCCCCGCCAGCAGCAGGCCCTGCGCGGACCGCAGGCCCTCCGTCTCACCGGCGTACTCGAGCCGGTAGCCGGCGCCCAGATGGGCGGCGGCGTCGAAGACCTGCACGGGGCCGGCGAGATCCAGCAGGTTGACCTCGGGCAGCACCAGCACCACCACCCGCCCGGTCATCGCGTTCCTCGTATCGCTCACCCGGCCACCGTAGCCAGCCCCGGGCACCCGCCACGAGGGCTCCGAGTGCCGGGGAGCGGACGGATCCGGTCATCGCCCAGGCAGGCCGGTGGGGAAGATCGGCGCGATGACCAGGCCGACCCCCGGAAAGGCGTACGGGGCGACGCCCGGCATGACCGCCAGGTGGAACGGGTGCGGCGTGTCAGCCCGAGGCCCGGACGACGAGCCGGGTGGGGAGTACCAGCGATTCGCCCTGTGCCGGGTTGCGCAGCAGCAACTCCAGCGCCCGGGAGCCGAGTTCCTCCACCGGCTGGCGGACGGTGGTCAGGCCCGGGCGGCAGCGCGCCGCGACTGGGGCGTCGTCGAAGCCGATCAGCGCCACGTCCTCGGGCACCCGCAGGCCGTGCCGCCGCAAGGTCCTGAGGGCTCCCGCGGCCATCTGGTCGGAGGCGGCGAACACCGCGTTCAGCCCGGGGCACTGGTCGAGCAGCCGTTGCATCGCGTGCTCGCCGGAGGCCGTGCTGAAGTCGCCGTACGCCACGACGGGCCGGGTCGCGGCCGCCGCGGCCACCGCCTGCCGGTAGCCGGCCAGCCGGTCCGCGCCGGCGGCGGTGTCCGGCGGCCCGGCGATGGTGGCCACCGAGCGGCGCCCGGACGCGCACAGCCGCCGCACCGCCTCCCGGGCGCCGGCCAGGTTGTCCGCGTCCACGAACGCCACCGTGCCCGGTTCCGGAGGCCGGCCCAGCGACACCACGGGCACCCTGGCCGCGTGCAGCAGCCGGGCGAGCGCGGTGTCCCCCCAGGGCCCGACCAGCAGGACGCCGTCGACGTGGCCGCCGCACAGGAAGCGCACCAGGGGCGGGCGCCGGGAGCGCCTGGGCACCGTGAAGACGGCCAACTCCCGTTCCGCACCTGGCAGGGAGCGGCGCAGCCCGGCCAGCAGCCGTACCGGGAAGGCGTCCGCGTGGTACTGCAGCGGATCGGCGAAGACCACGACGGCCACCACGCCCGTCCGCCGGGCGCTGGGCGCCCGGCGGCGGACGTACGCGAGCTCGCGCGCCGCGAGTTCCACCCGGGCCGCCACGTCGGCGGAGACCGGAGCGGAACGGTTCAGCACCCGGGAGGCGGTCGCGGTGGAGACGCCGGCGCGACGGGCAACCTCGGCCAGCGTCGGGGCGGGGTCGTCGCTCTGCATGGACTGGGGCATGGGGCCGTCCTGGCTCGATCCTCGACACGGGAACCGCACCACGACTCGGCGCCCGCTCCGGCCCACCACCCCCGCCAGCTTGATCGGACGAACGACTAGCGTCAAGGGATTCGACACCCTCACCCGAGCGGGTCGGGCAGCACGCCCCGGCGGATCACCTCCGCGTACCAGTGGGCACTGTCCTTGGCGGTCCGGGCCTGGGTGGCGAAGTCCACGTAGTACAGGCCGAAGCGCTTGCCGTAGCCGTACGCCCACTCGAAGTTGTCCATCAGCGACCAGAGGAAGTAGCCCCGCACGTCCGCGCCGGCGGCGATCGCCCGCCGGATGGCGTCGAGATGCCCGTGCAGGTAGTCGATGCGCTGCGGGTCGTGCACGGCGCCCTGCGGCGTGAGGAGGTCCTCGAAGGCGGCGCCGTTCTCGGTGACCATCAGCGGCAGCCCGGGGTGCTCGCGGTGGATGCGCAGCAGCATGTCGGACAGGCCGGTGGGGTCGATCGGCCATCCCATCGCGGTGCGTGGGCCGGGCGCGCGGTGGAAGAGCACGTCGGCGCAGCCGGCGAAGGGGGTCTGGGCGCCGTCGCCGTGGCCCGCCTCGCTCGCCGCCGCGGCATCCGGGGCCTGTCCGTCCGGCAGGGCCGACACCACGGTGGGGGTGTAGTAGTTGACGCCCAGCAGGTCGATCGGCCGGGCTATCTCGGCCAGGTCGCCGTCGTGGACCAGCGCGGGCCAGTCGACCAGGTGCTTGGTGTCGGCGAGCAGGTCGTCGGGGTAACCGCCGTCCAGCATGGGGCCGGTGAAGACGCGGTTGCCCACCGCGTCGATCCGGCGGGCGGCCTCGCGGTCCGCGGCGGACTCGGTGAGCGGCCGCACCTCGTGCAGGTTGAGCGACACGGCGATCCGGGCGTTCCGGGGCAGTGACTCGCGCAGCACCCCGACGGCGAGGCCGTGGCCGAGGTTGAGGTGGTGGGCCGCGCGCAGGGCGGCCGCCCAGTCGGTACGGCCGGGAGCGTGCACCCCGGAGCCGTAGCCGAGGAAGGCCGAGCACCAGGGCTCGTTGAGGGTGGTCCAGATGCCCACCCGGTCCCCGAGCGCGTCCGCCACCAGCGCGGCGTAGTCCGCGAACCGATGCGCGGTGTCGCGGGTCGGCCAGCCTCCGGCGTCCTCCAACTCCTGTGGCAGGTCCCAGTGGTAGAGCGTGGCCGCGGGCTCGATGCCGTGCTCCAGCAGCTCGTCCACCAGGCGCCGGTAGAAGTCCAGGCCGCGTTCGAGGGCCGGTCCGCGCCCGGTCGGCTGCACCCGGGACCAGGACACCGAGAACCGGTAGGCGCCCAGCCCGAGTTCGGCCATCAGCCGGACGTCCTGCCGGTAGCGGTGGTAGTGCTCGGTGGCGCGGTCGCCGGTGTCGCCGCCGGCGATGCGCCCCGGCGTCCGGCTGAAGGTGTCCCAGATCGAGGGGGCCCGGCCGTCCACGTCGACGGCCCCCTCGATCTGGTACGCCGCCGTCGCGGCTCCCCAGAGGAAGGCGGCGGGGAAGGCGGCGGGGGAGGTCTCGGTCGGGGACGCCTTTTCAGGGGCGGTAGTCATGGCTGTCCTTTCCACGTCAGGTGGTGCGCAGAAGAAGAATTGACTGGACATCAGTTCTTGACGGCGCCGGCGGTGATGCCGCCGACGACCTGCCGGCCGAGGAGGGCGAACACCAGCAGCAGCGGTGCCGTCCCGAGCAGTGAGCCGGTGAGGATGACGGCCTGGTCGGAGTCGTAGGAGCCGCCGCCGAGACCGGCCAGCGCGACCTGGACGGTGGGATTGCTCTGGCTCAGCGCGATCAGAGGCCAGAAGAAGTCGTTCCAGGACTGCACGAAGACCAGCATGCCGAGCACGGCCATCCCGGGCCGGGCGATCGGCAGCACCACGCTCCACAGGATCCGCAGGCTGCTCGCGCCGTCCACCCGGGCCGCCTCGACGAGTTCGATCGGCAGCGCCTCGGACAGGAACTGCCGCATGAAGAACACGCCGAACGCGGCCACCAGGTTGGGCAGGATCACCGACTGCAGCTGGTCGGTCCAGTGCAGGTCGGCCATGATCTGGTAGAGCGGGATGACGCTCAGCTGGGCGGGCACCGCCATGGTCGCCACCACCAGGCTCAGCAGGGCGTTGCGGCCCCGGAACGGCAGTTTGGCGAAGGCGAAACCGGCCAGCGTCGCGAACAGCACGGTGCTGGCGGTCACGCAGCTCGCCACCACCACCGAGTTGAGCAGCGCCTGGCCCATGTGCACCTGGTTCCAGGCGATGTCGAGGTTGTGCCACAGGCTCCCGCCGGGAAGCAGGGGAGGCGGGGTCTGCGCGATCCGGCCACCGGAGGTCGAGGCGCCGACCAGGGTCCAGTACAGGGGGAAGAGGGAGAGGACGGCGACGACGATCAGCACCGTGTACGTGAACGGTCCGGCTCCGGTGAGGCCGCGCGCTCCGGCGCGCCGTGCGGGGATTCGGGCCATCGGGATCAACTCCCGTTCCGGGCGCGGCGGACGCGGACCAGGGCGAGGTTGAGCGCGCCGATGGCCAGCAGGATCAGCAGCATCGTCCAGGCCACGGCGGCCGCCCGGCCGAGGTGGAAGGCGTACCAGCCCTGGTCGTACAGGTAGAGCCCGAGGGTCTGGTACTGGTGGGCCGAGCCGCCGCTGTGGCCGGTCGCTCCACCGCCGAACAGCAGGGGCTCGCCGAAGAGTTGGGTGGCCCCGATGCTGGAGACCACGACGGTGAACAGGATGGTGGGCCGGATGGACGGCACCGTGACGTGCCGGAACTGCTGCCAGCGGTTGGCGCCGTCGAGTGCCGCCGCCTCGTACAGGTCGTGCGGGACGGCCTGCATGGCGGCGAGGTAGATGAGGGCGTTGTAGCCGGTCCAGCGCCAGGTGACGATCACCGAGATGGCGATCTGGGAGCTCCAGGTGCCGCCCTCCCAGTCGACGGGCCCGAGGCCCAGCTGGCCCAGCAGCCAGTTGATCATCCCGTAGTCCCGCCCGAACAGCAGCGTGAACACCAGGGTCGCCGCGGCGATGGAGGTCGCGTAGGGCGCGAGCATCGCGATCCGGAAGAAGCCCCGTCCGCGCAGGCGGTAGTTGAGGAGGTGGGCCAGGCCCAGGGCCATCAGCAGCTGCGGCACGGTGGACAGCACGCCGATGGTGAGGGTGTTGCGCAGGGCGTTCCAGAACAGGTCGTCGTGGAGCATCCGGGTGTAGTTGTCGAAGCCGCGCCACTGCATCTGGTCGGACGTCTGCAGGTCGACGCTGTGCAGCGACACCCATCCCGTGTAGACCAGCGGGAACAGGCCGAACGCGAGGAAGCAGACGAAGAACGGCGCGACGTACAGGTACGGCGATGCCTTCAGGTCCCACCG
>NZ_JAFLNG010000386.1 GCF_017427025.1 Streptomyces sp. FH025 | reverse complement strand
TAGCCGCGGTCCAGGTCCACGTCGGCATGGTCGGGCAGCCCGCCGACCCGCTCGTCGGTGGCCTTGAGGGTGGGTACGAGCAGCGGGGAGTCGTGGCGGTCGGCCCCGGCCGAGACGGTGCCGGCACGACGCCGGCGGCCTCGGTGGCCTCGGTGGCCACCGAGGCCGCCTCTCATGTGGCGCCGCCGAGAGGCGGCACGCTGCTCCGAACGGGTGAGTTCTCGCACGTGCCCGGGCCGCGGTGCCACGGGTCCGTCCTTCAGTACCCCCGCGGGCGAGCGGAGGACGGTGGGGCGAAGAGGGCCGCGGCGGGCCCGGGCCGGTGAGGCTCGGCCCGTACGTGGGCGGCATCGCCGCCAGCTGACGGCCCGGCTCGATCGGCCACGCCGCCCAGGTCCTCGGCCTCGGCCTCGGCCTCGCTCTCGTGCTCGCGCTCGCCGAGGCCTGCGCCGCCGAGTTCGGTGACGCCCACCGGCGGGCGGCGTTCAGCTACACCTGCTGCAGCTGTCCGACCGGTACCCGGGACACCTCTCGGGCGATCGCCGAGACGGTGTCGAGCGTGGGTTCGGCGATGAACCGGCCGAGTTGGGACATGAACTCGGCCTCCGTCTGCGGCGGCAGGACATCCCGGCAGACGCCGGCCAGCATGGTCAGCAGGGCGAGCGAGTCGCCGCCGAGCTGGAGGAAGTCGGTGCGGGCGTCGATCCTGGCCTCGTCGACCCCGAGGACGTCCGACCAGATCAGCGCGACCTGGGACTCGATCGCGTCCCGGTCGGGATCGGCGGCAGAGGCCGCCGAGGCGGCCAGGGCAACCGACCCGGCCGACCCGGCCGAGGCGGCCGATCCGGTGTGCGTCCGGTCCGCGAAGGGGTCGGGAAGGGCGCGCGCATCCACCTTGCCGGCCACGCTGTACGGGATCTCCTCCACCACGAGGGTCGCGGCCGGGACCATGTAGGCGGGCAGCCGCCGGGCGGCATGGGCCTGCAACTCCTCGGCGCTCACCTCGGCGTTCACCAGGACGTAGCCGTAGAGCGCCTTGCCGGAGCCGTCCGCACGGCTGCGGGCGACGACGACGGCGCGATCCACCCGGGGGTGCTCCTCAAGGGCGCCGGCCACCTCCGCGGGCTCGACGCGGTGGCCGCGGACCTTGACCTGGTCGTCGATGCGGCCCAGGAACTCCAGCGTGCCGTCGGGAAGCCGCCGGGCCAGGTCCCCGGTCCGGTACACCCGGGTGCCGTCGGCCAGCGTGGGGAACCGCTCGGCATCCAGGTCGGGCCGGCCCAGGTAGCCGCGGGCCAGTTGGACCCCGGCCAGGTACATCTCACCCACCTCGCCATTCGGCACGAACCGGCGGTTGGGGTCGAGCAGGTGGACCTGGGTGTTGTGGGCCGGGACACCGATCGGGACCGCGGCGCGGTCGGCGTCCCCCACCGGGTCGAAGGTGTGGGCCGTGCAGCCGATGGTGGCCTCGGTCGGGCCGTACTCGTTGATGATCCGGCAGTCCGGGCCGAACATCTCCTGGGCGCGCGCGGCGACCTCGACCCGCAACTGCTCGCCGACCACGACGATGCTGCGGAACCCCCGCGGCGCGATGTCCAGGCGGCCGATCAGCTCCAGGTGCGAGGGGGTGAGGTTGAGCATGGTGGCGCCGGAGTCCTCCAGCATTCGGCGCAGCGTCAGATGGGTGGGCTGGTCCTGGACCAGGACCACGGTCCCGCCGGTGATCAGCGGCAGGAAGATCGACGTGCCGGACACGTCGAACGACAGCGAGGTCAGCAGCGGGAGCCGCGTGCTCGCGTCGACCCCGAACTCCTCGGCGCCCCAGTGCAGGTAGTTGAGCAGTGCGGCGTGTTCGACCTGGACGCCCTTGGGGCGTCCGGTGGAACCCGAGGTGTACAGCACGTAGGCCAGGTCGTCGGGGCGCGGGTCGGCGTCCGGCTCACGGGCGGGCGCGGCCGTGGCCGCCGCCAGGTCGTCCAGGCCGAGCGGCTCGCACCCGGCCGGCGTGTGCTCCCGGGTCTGCTGCGAAGCCTCCACCAGGCAGTAGCGGGCACCCGAGTCGCCCAGCAGGTCGGCCAGCCGCGCGTCCGGGTGCTGGACGTCGAGCGGCAGGTAGGCCGCCCCGGCGCGCAGGATCCCCCAGATCCCGGCGATCGCGCCCGGCGTCCGCTCCGCCAGCAGACCGACCACGTCACCGCGGCCCACGCCCCGGGCCCGCAGCGCACTCGTCACCGCGTCCGCGCGCAGACTCAACTGACGGTAGCTGACGTCACCTTGAGGCCCAGTCAGGGCGATCGCGTCAGGAGTGAGCTCGACCTGGTCGCGGAACATCCGCAGCAGCGAACGCGACGACGCGGGCTCCCGATCGGTGCGGTTGGCGGCCTGCTCCCGGTCGGCCCGCGGCGACAACGCCTCCGCGATCGTGTCCAGCACGGCGTCCATCCGCTCGGCCGCGCCCGGCACATCGCGCCAGGCGATCACGATCTCGGTGCGGCCGCCGCTCTCGACGACGTCGATGCCGGGGGGAGCCGAGGGGCCCGAACTGCCCAGGATGTACACCGTCGAAGCCCGGAACGACTGCGCGCTGTACTCCGCCAGGTCGACCGAGCCCATGCTGGCGACGAACGCGGTGCCCATGTAGCGCTGCTTGCGGCGCGCGGTGTCCTCCATGCCGTCGCTGAAGAAGCGGATCACCGGGAGCGGCATCCTCAGCAGCCACGGGGCGGAGCGCAGCGTGAACTCCCGGCGCTCGGCCAGCGCGGTCAGCAGTTCCCGGTGCACCTGTTCCCAGCCGGTGCCCGGCTCGACGTTGAGGTTGACGGAGAGCGACAGCCAGCCCGTGGAGCGCAGATCCGGCTGGTGGCGGCGCAGATCGACGGGGACGAAGAAGCGCGACATGGGCTCGTCCGGAGTCATCGCGGCGACGGCGGCGATCACCTTGGCGGTCACCGCGGCATGGATGCCGTCGACCGTCCGCCTGCGCCAGATGTGACCGTACCGCTGCCCCCGGGGGGCCGGCGCCATCGGCGTGGTCCACTCCGGCTTGCCCACGCCCCGCTGGATGGGCGGCAGGCCCTGCGGCATCAGGTGCTGCAGGAACTCGCCGGTGTTGAGGGTGGAGGTCGCGCCCTGCGGCTCCTCGCCGCGCAGCGCCTGGAAGACGTCGGCCGCCCACACCAGCATGCCGCGCGCGTCGGTGATCCCGTGGAAGCCCCGGAAGACCAACCGCAGCGGCCGGTCTCTCCTTCCAGGACCGTCAGCGTCCTCCCCGACGGCTCCACCGGCGGCTTCACCGGGCACGAACAGGACCTCACAGGTCGCTCCGCCGTCGTTGAGCGTCGTCTGCAGGGCGGGGTGAGCCAGAAGGTCCTGTCCCGGTTCGAGGTTCACCACGCGCACCTCCGGGGCGACGCCGCTGTCGACCCAGGCCCGCTTCTTCCGTCGCAGACGCGTCCCGGGGCAGGCGTCACCGACCTTCTCCAGGGCTGCGGCCAGAGCCTCGACGGTCAGGTCCCCGTCACCCTCGTACACGTGCTGGCAGACATTCGGGATGCCCATGCCGATGTACGTCCAATCATCCGGCCCGATGCGCCGGGTGTACGACGGGGTGGATGCATTCACGGAGTCCTCCAGGGCTGCGATGCGATGCCGCGATGCCAGGTGCGAAGGCGACTCTGGGCGTCCGCCGCCTGCTTGGGCGCGGGCTGTAGGTGGCCCGTGAAGCAAATGTAAGTAGCGTTGCCCGACGGCATTCAACTGCTCAGAACGCGCAGTTGAATGCCGAGGCCCGCCGGGTCTCCCATCCTGAGCTGGCCGTACTGCGTCAAAACCAACGGAATTGAAGGCCCGGAAGACCCGGGACGCAGGAGTCGGTTGACATGCTCCGCGCATGATGCCCACGGCCGACCCGATGGGCAACCCCAAGCGGAGGTAAACGAACCATCGGCTCACTCGCCGCTCAGCAGTCGCGCCGACGGACGGGGCCCGAGCCTCGCGACGAACCCGGACTCCCGCACTGCCGGGACCGTCGGCGACCGCTGGCGGTGCGTGCCGAGGTGGTCGAGCACTTCGTGTGGCTCCGGCTCGCCTGACCGGGGAAGTGCGTCGGGACTCCGCCCGGAGCCCCGACGCACTTCCCCGGTGACCGAACGGGGTGTCCGGAGCGAACTCCGCAGGTCGGAGTATCTGTTGCTCTGACGTCCGGACGTTGTCGACCACCACGTCCAGCCGCCAGCCCGTTGTCCGGGTCAGCCTTGGGTGTCCGGCACTGTCGGTCCCGGTGGACGCTGCAGCGGCTCGTAGTGCTTGTTACGTGTCCCGCGGATCGGGCCGGGCAGGCCCCGCAAGAAGACCGACAGCCAGGCCGCCCACCTGCGCAAGGGATCGCGCAGAGGGCGGCCACCGGCGTTCGGCCTGGAGCGGTACAAGAACCGGAACACCGCCGAACGGGCCATCAACAGGCTCAAGAACGCCAGAGCAGTCGCAACCCGAGACTACAAACGCGGATACGTCTACCTCGGAGCCGCCACCGCAGCCGCCCTCGTCATCTGGCTCCGCACATGATCGACCGGAGAGGTCCTGGCCGCCGTGGCCCGGCGTGGGAGCTCCCGGCCGGGTGCGGGCGGCAGCCCGGTCCGAGCAGGGTCGGTGCGTTCGACGTCGGGCGCATCGAGGGACTTCGGGTGCTTGGCCGCATCGACGGAACCGGGTCCGTGGATGGTGAGTTCGAAGTCCTGGTGCGCCTTGGCGTCCGGCGCGAACGGCAGGCGGATCCGCCCGTCCGCGACCAGACGGCGCACCTCGGCCCGGCTCAGGCCGAGACCGAGCTGGAGCAGCCGCTCGACCCGGACCGGCGCGGGCAGCTCGAAGCGCACCTGCACCGCGAGCGGGGTCGGGTCATCGAGCGCGTACAGCGGCATGCGGGTCTCCAGCTCCCACGTCCCGGTCCAGTCGAGCCGGTACCGGTTCTTCGCCGCGAGCGACACGCTCATCACCAACTCCCGTACCACTGCCGGGTCGTTGACCTCGTACGCCACCAGCCGGGCCGGCTCCAGCGTCGAGACGTGGACGCGCTCGTGGACGGGCACCTTCGAGGTCCGGTCGCACGTCGCGCAGCTCAGCAGCAGCCAGACGTCGAGCAGCTTGCCGTTCGCGTTGCCGCGGATCTTCCCCGAGGCGCGGTGCCGCATGCCGGGGCAGTCCGGGCAGGACCGGACGACGGTGGGCAGGGCGGACTGACGCACGGCCCACAGGGCCTTGCGGTCGGTATTCATGTGTGTACGGTGCTTTCTGGACTCAGCAGGAGGGCATGCCGAACTCACTCGGCGGCTCCCGCTCTCTGACGGATGCTCACGAGGGGCGCGACCCATCGCCCCGGGGCCGGGTCGTCAGGCTCCGAGGTCGATCGCGCGACAGGTACGTACTACGTGGCAGTCATCAAAAGTCCATGCGGGAGATCATGATCGAGACGGCGGCCCGCGACAACCGAATTTCCCCGTGCCGTTGCCGACCGGAAGGAACGGCCGTAGCCGTTCCCACTCGGCCTCCGTCGGAACCGTCCCACCGGGCCGCCCGCCGCATGGGCGGGCGGCGCGGCCAGAACCCGCCGATCCACACCGGCGGACGGGGCTGCTGCACGGTGGCGGGCAGCAGCGTCACGTCCCGGACCTCGTAGTGCCGGCCGTGGTGGTCCACCGCCTCGCCGGACCAGGATCGCCTCGACAACTCCAGTCCCTCGTCCAGCCGTTCGGCCAGGAGGCGCGGTTCGTCGGTGTCGCCGAAGCTGCGGTACTCGTCCTCGATCGGGCCGCCCGAGCCGGCGGCGAAGACCACCCGGCCGCCGCTGAGGTGGTCCAGGGTGGCCACCTGGCGGGCGAGTTGCTGGGGACGGTAGCGGGGGACCGGTGTCAGCAGGGTCCCAGTCGGATCCGGGAGGTCGCCAGCGCGGCCATGGTCAGCAGCATCCACAGGTCCGCGCGAAGACGGACGCCCCTGGTGCTGTCGGTGCAGGACGTGGTCCCAGACGAACAGCCCGTCCCGGCTGGCCTGTTCGGCGGCGGCCACGGTCGCGACGTTGCGGGGGTCGGCGAAGTCCCCGAAGGCCCCGAAGTTGGGGATGCTGACGGAGAAGCGCGTCCCAGCAGGATGCGCAGCCGGGCCCCGAAGGGGCAATACGCGCGCTCCATCAGGATTCCCGAACCGACGCGGACGGACCGGCAGGACCGGCCCGACGGGCTCCGCATCACGAGGCACCGAACCACGATGAACCGTCACCAGCAGTTGAACGACAAGCTGAGTATCCGTGCTCAGGCCTGCCGGGCCGCCCGTCCGTAGCCTCGTGATCAAGGATGGCGGGAAGTCCGGCGGCGACACGGGAGACGATGCACGATGCAGACCAGCGACCGCACCACGGCCCGCAGGACGCCGGCGCGCAGCGCCTCGACGGCGGCCTGGACGCGCCGCAGCACCAGGTCGGAGACGGGACCGGTCTCCCACCCGCGATCACGCATCAACCGCGCCAGGTGATCCCGGACCGGCTTGCCGCCGTCGCATCCGCGCCATCCGGGCAGCCGGCAGCGGTCACTGGCGGGAGTTCACCAGCAGCGCCGCCTCGCGCTCCCGGCCGGGCATCGCCTCGTGGACCCAGCGCACGAAACGGGCGTTCTCCGCCTGGCCCACACCCAGCTGCGCCAGCGCCCTCCGGCGGTCCGCGAGGTCGAGGTCCCCCGGGAGGTCCAGCCCCACGGTCAGCGGACCGCAGGAGCGTACGGAATCCCGGCTCCGCGCACCCACCGACCGCCGAACGGCATCGCGCACCCACCGACCGCCGAACGGCATCGGGCACCCGGTCGACCGCCCGATCGACACCGACCCCTCGGCATAGGCGGCCGCCAGCAGCCGCCGGACGCCGACCCCCCGCTCCCGGAGCTTCTGCATCGTCGCGGCGATCTCCGGCCACAGGGAAGAGGACGGGACCGCCTCGCGCACCGGGCCCACCGGCACGGTCGCGCGCAGCAGCCCCTCCCACAACCGGGGAACGGTTGAGACGGTCGTCGCCCGCTGGTGAGGGTCAGTTGGCCTGGCCGGCGCTGCCGATGGGGCCGATCTTGACGGGGGAGCCGGGGGCATTGGGGACGCCCAGGGTGGCGGCGCCGGGCCAGGGGATGGTGACCGTCTTGTTGTCGTCCGGCGGGGTCACGCGGAGGCTGGTGACGCGGACGCCGGAGCCGCCGGTGGTGTTGGCCGGGTAGGTGATGCCGAAGAAGGTGGACTTGCCGTTCTTGAGGACGCCCGGAACGACCGGCTCCTTGGCGCGGTCCGCGGTGAGCGGGCCGGCGGTGGTGTCCAGGTCGACGACCGCGAAGCCGGAGATCGAGCAGTCGTGGCCGCTGTGGTTCTTCAGCTCGACCACGACGGTGCGCTCGGTGTCGCCGTCGATGGTGCGGTCGGCGGCCGTGATCGTCAGGTCGGCGGTCTGGCACTTGCCGCCCTTGT
>NZ_JAFLNG010000385.1 GCF_017427025.1 Streptomyces sp. FH025 | reverse complement strand
CAGGGCGTTGAAGATGATCGCCGAGGTGATCGCGGACTGCGGGCTGTGCAGGCCCATGATGTTGAGGTGGTTCAGGCCCGGGTAGACCCCGGCGAACATCGCGGGGATGATCGCGAAGTACTTGGCCACGTCGTTGGCGATCGAGAAGGTGGTCAGCGCACCGCGGGTGATCAGCAGTTGCTTGCCGATCTCCACGATCTCGATCAGCTTGGTCGGGTTGGAGTCGAGGTCGACCATGTTGCCGGCCTCCTTGGCCGCCATGGTCCCGGTGTTCATCGCGACGCCGACGTCGGCCTGGGCGAGCGCGGGGGCGTCGTTGGTGCCGTCGCCGGTCATCGCGACCAGCTTCCCGCTGCCCTGTTCCTGCCGGATCAGGGCCATCTTGTCCTCGGGCGTGGCCTCGGCGAGGAAGTCGTCCACGCCGGCCTCCTCCGCGATCGCCCTGGCGGTCAGCGGGTTGTCGCCCGTGATCATGACGGTTCTGATGCCCATCCGACGCAGGTCCTCGAAGCGCTCCCGGATGCCGTGCTTGACCACGTCCTTGAGGTGGATGACACCGAGGACCGCGGCGGGGGCCGCGCCGTACTGTTCCGCGACGACGAGCGGCGTACCGCCCTCGGCGGAGATCCGGTCGACGACCGGGCCGAGGCCCGGGCCGGGCGCGCCACCGTTCTCCTCCACCCAGCGGACCACAGCCCCGGCCGCGCCCTTGCGGATCCGTCGCGGGCCCCCGTCCCCTGGCAGGTCGGCACCACTCATCCGGGTCTGTGCCGAGAACGCGATCCAGTCCACCTGGCCGATCTCGTCCTGGCCCCGGGCCCGCAGTCCGTACTTCTCCTTGGCGAGCACGATGACGGACCGTCCCTCCGGGGTCTCGTCGGCGAGGCTGGACAGCTGCGCGGCGTCGGCCAGCCGCCCCACCGCGGTGTCACCGGCGGGGATGAACTCGGCGGCCTGGCGGTTGCCGAAGGTGATCGTGCCGGTCTTGTCCAGCAGCAGCGTCGACACGTCACCGGCGGCCTCGACGGCTCGGCCGGACATCGCGAGCACGTTGCGCTGGACCAGCCGGTCCATGCCGGCGATGCCGATCGCGGAGAGCAGCGCGCCGATCGTGGTCGGCATCAGTGCCACCAGCAGCGCGACCAGCACCACGATCGCCTGTTCGGCGCCCGCGTAGGCGGCCATCGGCTGGAGAGTGACCACGGCGAGCAGGAAGATGATCGTCAGGGAAGCGAGCAGGATGTCGAGAGCGATCTCGTTCGGCGTCTTCTGCCGGGCGGCGCCCTCGACCAGGGCGATCATCCGGTCGATGAAGGTCTCCCCCGGCCTGGAGGAGATCTTCACCACGATCCGGTCGGACAGCACCTTGGTGCCGCCGGTGACGGCACTGCGGTCGCCGCCGGACTCGCGGATGACCGGCGCGGACTCACCGGTGATCGCCGACTCGTCGACGCTCGCGACACCCTCGACCACGTCACCGTCACCGGGGATGACCTGCCCCGCCTCGACCACCACGTGGTCACCGAGCCGCAGTTCGGCCGCCGGCACCTCCTCCTCGGGCACCTCCGCGAGTCCGGCGTGCCACGGCGCGGCGACCCGGCGGGCGACCGCCTCGGTGCGGGTGCGGCGCAGCGTGTCGGCCTGCGCCTTGCCGCGCCCCTCGGCCACGGCCTCCGCCAGGGTCGCGAAGAGGGCCGTCAGCCAGAGCCAGGCCGTGATCAGCCAGGCGAACAGGCCGGTGTGCCGAATGGCCGAGTAGGTGGTCAGCGCCGCGCCGACCTCCACGACGAACATCACCGGACGACGCACCATCAGGTGCGGGTCGAGCTTGCGCAGCGCGTCGGGGAGGGAACGGACCAGTTGTTTCGGGTCCATGACGCCCGCCGAGACACGGTGCGGCTCGCGTGGGGGCGGGGCAGGCACGGTGTCCGCCGAGGTCTCGGAGGTCATCACCGCAGCCCTTCCGCCAGCGGTCCGAGCGCCACGGCCGGGAAGTAGGTGAGCCCGACGACGACCAGGACGACACCGGTGAGCATGCCCACGAACAGCGGCCGGTGGGTGGGAAGGGTCCCGGTGGTCGCCGGGACGGTGTGCTGCCGCGCCAGTGACCCTGCCAGCGCGAGGACGAAGACCATCGGCAGCAGCCGCCCGAACAGCATGGCCAGGCCGAGGGCGGTCTCCCACCAGGTGCTGGTGGCCGTGAGGCCGGCGAAGGCGGAGCCGTTGCTGTTGGCGGCCGAGGTGAAGGCGTAGAGCACTTCGGAGAACCCGTGCGGGCCGCTGTTCAGCGCTGCGGATCGCGCGGAGCGGAGGGTCATCGCCGTTCCGGTGCCGACGAGGGCGACCGCCGGGGTGGTGAGGATGTAGAGGGAGGCGAATTTCATCTCCCGACCGCCGAGCTTCTTCCCGAGGTACTCGGGGGTGCGGCCGACCATCAGGCCGGCGACGAAGACGGTGACCACGGCGAGGATCAGCATGCCGTATAGACCGGATCCGGCACCGCCGGGTGCGATCTCGCCCAGCATCATGTTGACGAGCAGGACACCTCCGCCGAGAGGCGTGAAGGAGTCGTACGCGGAGCCGGTCGAGCCGGTCGACGTGAGCGTGGCGGAGACGGCGAAGAGCGCGGAGGCGGGGGTGCCGAACCGAACCTCCTTGCCCTCCAGCGCGCCCCCGGCCGCCTGCAGCGCACTGCCCTGGTGCTGCCACTCGAAGAGGGTCGTCAGGACGGCGGAGGTGATCCAGAGCAGCGCCATCACGGTGACGATCGCGTACCCCTGGCGCCGGTCGCCGACCATCGTCCCGAAGGTACGGGGCAGGGCGAAGCCGATCACCAGCATCAGGTAGACCTCCAGCCAGTTGGTCAGCGGGCCGGGGTTCTCGAACGGGTGGGCCGAGTTGGCGTTGTAGAAGCCGCCGCCGTTGGTGCCCAGTTCCTTGATGACCTCCTGCGTGGCGACGGGGCCGCCCGTGATGGCCTGGGTCTCCCCGCTCAGCGTGGTGATCTGACCGACCGCGTGCAGGTTCTCGACCACGCCGGAGGCCACGAAGACGATCGCGAAGACCACCGACACCGGCAGGAGCACCCGCAGGGTGACCCGGGTGACGTCCACCCAGAAGTTGCCCACCCGGTCGGTCCCGCTCCGGGCGAAGCCGCGGATCAGTGTCGCCACCGCGGCGATGCCCACGGCGGCGGACACGAAGTTCTGCACGGCCAGGCCCGCCATCTGCACCAGGTGTCCCATGGTCGACTCGCCCGAGTACGACTGCCAGTTGGTGTTGGTCATGAAGGAGACGGCGGTGTTCCAGGCGGTCGCCGGGCTCACCGCCGGAAACCCGAGCGAGAGCCAGAGGTGGTTCTGCAGCCGCTGGAAGGCATAGAGGAAGAGCACCGAGACGGCCGACAGCGCGAGCATCCCTCGCAGATAGGCCGGCCACGTCTGGTCGACGTCCGCGTCCACCCCGGCCAGGCGGTAGAGGCCGCGCTCGATCCGCAGGTGCCTGCGGCTCGTCAGCACGCGCGCCAGATGGTCGCCCAGTGGGCGGTACGAGAGCGCGAGCGCGGCCACGAGCGCCAGCGCCTGTAGGAACCCCGCGAGTGCCGGGTCCACGTCAGAACCTCTCCGGGAAGACGAGGGCCAGCACCAGGTAGACGACGAGCGCGCCCGCCACCACGAGGCCCAGGACGTTGTCGGCCGTCACAGTCGCTCCATGCCCTTGGCCACCAGGGCGAGGAGCGCGAACGAGAGCACCGTCACGCCGACGTAGGCCAGGTCCGCCATGGCAATCACGCTCCGCAGTCAGTCGGCTACCTGATCGATGCTCCGAGTCTCGGACGAACGGACCACCCCCGCCGATATCTCCTACGCCATCGGGGCACCGGTCCCCGGGCCGGCGGAGCACGCCCCGCCCAGGGCACCGCGCGGCCCGGACACGGCCGGACGCGTGACCGCGCGCCCCAGCGGTGCCGACGGCATGCTGGGGGTCCGCGGAGGAAGGAGATCCATGGCGCGGCACGCCGGTGTCCACGGCCCGGACCGGCGCCGCTTCGGGTCCGCGTTGCCCGGAGGTCGACATCACCGCGCTGGACGCGGCGGAGGCCCTACGCCGTGAGCTGACCGGGCGCGGCGTCGTCTTCGGCATGGCACGCGACAAGCAGGACCTCCTCGAGGACCTGGAGTCCTACGGCCCGGAGTCCATCGGCCCCGAACTGATCTTCCCCACCCTGCCCACCGCGCTCGATGCCTACCGGGCCTGGTGCACGGCCCACGACGGCGGACCGGACGTCTCCTGAACGACGCGTGGCGGTCACGCCCGGCCGCGCGTCCGCCCCGCGGCCCAGCGGCGGCGGACCGCGTCCTCGTGCTCGGTCTGCTCCACCGCCTGCTCCACCGCGGCGAGTTCGGCGGCCAGCCGCGGGATCCAGTGCCGGCGCAGGGCCCTGATCCGTCGGCGGGTGCGGGCCGCCTCCTCGCCGACCAGCCGGGCCGCCACCCGGTTCGCCGCGTAGGCGGCGGCCGCCCGGATCGCCTCGCGGTAGGCCGCCTCGGCGTGTGCCAGCGCGGTGTTGCCCGGGGCCGGCTCGTGCGCGGCCCGGGCCGCGTCGGTGCAGGAGACTCCGGACGGGTGGCGCACGCCCATGGAGACCGTCCACTCCACGGCCACGTCCGCCCGGTCCGCGACCGCCGCCGCGGCCAGCGCGCCCTCGCCGCTCACCAGGAGTCCTCGCAGGAGCCACGTCTCCGCTTCCGCCAGTCCCTCCCGCCACCTCGCCTCCGCGGTCTCCTCGGCCTTCCGCAGCTGCCGGTGACGTTCCAGCAGCACCCGCAGCTTGCGGTCGAGCAGGTCGGCCCCGCGCACGGCGACGTCCAGGCTGTGCCGCAGCCGCAGCCGGGCCGCCCGGCCCGACGGGGCCCGTCGGCGTGCGGTCATGACGCACCGTGCGCGTCGAGCTGCTCGGACGGAAGCATGGCGAGCTGGCTGCGCGGGAGGGTGAGCAGGACGTTCCAGGCGCGGTCCAGCGCGTCCGCCAACGGCCGGTTCTCGTCGGGCCGCTGGGCGAGGAAGCCTTCGGAGAAGGCCTCGTCCAGTCCGAGGTAGCGCAGGTCGGTCGGGCTCAGCGCCGAACGGCCGACCAGGTCGGCGAGTTCGCGGACCTGCCGGGCCCGGGCGAGCGCGGCGATCAGCTGCGCGGCCACGTCGAGGTGGTCGTCCCTGGTCCGCCCGGGCCCCGCGCCCTTGCGCATCAGCCGGGAGAGCGACGAGAGGGGGTCCACCGGTGGGTACGCCCCCCGGGCGTACGCCTCCCGGGAGAGCACGATCTGCCCCTCGGTGATGTAGCCGGTCAGGTCGGGCACCGGGTGCGTGATGTCGCCGGCGGGCATGGTGAGCACCGGCAGGAGGGTGACCGATCCCGGTCGGCCGCGGATCCGGCCGCAGCGCTCGTACAGGGAGGCCAGGTCGCTGTAGAGGTACCCGGGGTAGGCCCGCCGGGCGGGGACCTCACCACGTGCGGCCGACACCTCGCGGAGGGCTTCGGCGTAGGCGGTCATGTCGGTCATCACCACCAGCACGTGTCGTCCGCCCTCGAAGGCGAGGTGCTCGGCCACGGTGAGCGCGATCCTCGGCGTGAGCAGCCGCTCGATCACCGGGTCGTCGGCGGTGTTCAGCAGCAGCGTCAGCTCGCCCGTTCCGGAGCGCCCTGCGAGCCCCTCGCGCACGAAGGCCGCGTCCGCGTGGGTGAGGCCGAGGCCGGCGAACACCACGCTGAAGGCCTCGCCTCCGCTGACGGCCTGGGCGGCCACCTGCACGGCGAGTTCGAGGTGGGGCAGCCCGGCGGCCGAGAACACCGGCAGTTTCTGCCCGCGCACCAGTGTGGTGAGCACGTCGACCGCCCCGACCCCGGTCAGCACCGGCTCGGCCGGGGGCTCGCGCCGCTGCGGATTGATCGGGGTCCCGCCGACCTCCGCGGTGACGGGGCCGAACACCGGCGGACCGCCGTCGATCGGCTCGCCCCGTCCGTTGCACATCCGCCCCAGCCAGTCCGGGCCGACCGGTACCCGCAGCGGGCCTCCGGTGAACGCGGCCCGGGTCGCGGCCGGGTCCATGCCCGCGGTGTCCTCCAGCACCTGCACCACCGCGAGGTCCCGGTCCACCTCCAGGACCAGGCCGTGGCGCCGCTCGCCCGATCCGAGGGTGATCTCGACGAACTCGTCCCACCCCACTCCGGTCACGCCGCCCATCACCAGGAGCGGTCCGCGCAGCTCCCGCACGTCCGTGAACTCGACCTCACCGGAGTCCGTCACCGCGGCTCCCCGAGTGCGGTGAGCACCGCCGCGCAGCCGACGGCGACGGCTTCGGTGTCGCGCGGCCCGGCCTCCTCACGGGCGCGCAGGAGCGGTGTGAAGTCGGTCTCCTCGACCACCTCGGCCGGTGTTCCGGCGTCGACCAGCTCCCGGCATCGCGCGGCCACCGTGAGCACGGCGTCCGCCAGGGCCGCCGTCTTCTCCGGGGAGCAGTACGCGTCGTTCGCCGACAGCGCGCTCTGCTGGAGCAGCCCCTCCCGGACCAGCCGCCCGGCGAGCACGCTGACCCGCTCGGGCCCCGGAAGCGCGGTGATGCCGACCAGGTCGACCAGGTCGGCCAGCCGGTCCGCCTCCGCGAGCAGTCCGGCGACGCCCGCGCGGCGCTCGCCCCACTCCGGGTTCCCCGCCCGCGCGTGGGCCGCGCCGAGCACGGCGGTGTCGCGGGAGAAGGAGCCGGACCACGAGACCGCCGGATAGTGCCGGGCGTAGGCGAGTTCGCGGTCGAGCGTCCAAAGGCCCCGGACGAAGCGCTCGGTGTGGGCGGTGACGGGCTCGGTCAGGTCCCCGCCGGGAGGGGAGACGGCACCGAGCACGGTGACCGACCCGTGGGTGCCGCCGAGGGTCCGGACCGCCCCGGCCCGTTCGTAGAACGCCGCGAGTTCCGAGGCGAGGTCGGCCGGGTAGCCTTCCTCCGCCGGCAACTCCCCCATTCTGGAGGCGAATTCGCGCAGCGCCTCGGCCCATCGGGAGGTCGAGTCGGCGATCACGACGACGTCCAGCCCCATGTCGCGGAAGTACTCGGCGACGGTCACGCCGGTGTGCACGCTCGCCTCCCGGGCCATCATGGGCATGTTGGAGGTGTTGGCGACCACCACCGTCCGGTCGACCAGCCGACCGCCGGTCCTCGGGTCGTCGAGTTCCGCGAAGTCCGCCATCACGTCGGCCAGTTCGTTGCCCCGCTCGCCACAGCCCACGTAGACGATGACGTCGGCGTCGCACCACTTGGCGATCTGCTGCAGCAGGACGGTCTTCCCGGTGCCGAACCCCCCGGGCACCGCGACCGTCCCACCCCGCGCGACCGGGAAGAGCAGGTCCATCACCCGCTGGCCGGTGTGCAGCGGTTCGGCGGCGTCCAGCCGTTCCCGCACGGGCCGGGGCCTGCGGATCGGCCACTCGGCAGCGGCCCGGAC
>NZ_JAFLNG010000384.1 GCF_017427025.1 Streptomyces sp. FH025 | reverse complement strand
GCGGCGCCGGCAGCGACGGCCGCGACCGCTGGAAGTCGGCCGGCTGACGCTGGCGAGACCGGACGCCCAGAGGGCGACTGCCGGACGACAGATTTCAGCAAACAGAAAACGTAATCTGTTCGCTGAATTCTGTTCGCCGTCAACCGTTCACGCCCGCCGCACACCGCCCGCGACCAGGGCGGCGGGCACGAAGGCGGGCGGGCGCGGGACAACGGCGGCGAGGCCACCCGAGAGGCGATCGACGGCGGACAGCTTTCAGCGAACAGATAACGAAATCTGTTCACTGAAAGCTGTCCGCCGTCAGCTGTTCGCGCCCCTACAGCGCGCTGCGCTCCACCCGGCGTCGCTTGATGGTGCGGAAGCGCCGGGCCACCTGCCGAGCCAGGTCGGCCGCCCCGACCAGGCCGGCCTCGTTGCCGAGGGCGGCGTGCACGATGGTGGCCTCGGGGCGGAAGCCCCGGCCCGTGAGGGTACGGCGGAAGGTGTCCCGGGCCGGGCCGAGCAGCAGGTCGCCCGCCTCGGAGACGCCGCCGCCGATGACGAAGCGCCCCGGGTCGAGGGCGGCCGCCAGGTTGGCGATGCCGACGCCGAGCCAGGTGCCGACCTCGTACAGCAGCTCGGTCGCGGTCGGGTCGCCGGCCTGCGCGGCCTCGGTGACCAGCGGCCCGGTGATGCCCTCGACGATGCCACCCGCCCGGGCGAGCAGCGGCTGCACCACCGGGGACTCCTCGGCGACGAGCTCGCGCGCGTCGCGCACCAGCGCGTTGCCGGAGGAGTACTGCTCCCAGCAGCCGCGGTTGCCGCACGGGCAGCGGTGCCCGCCCGGCACCACCTGCATGTGCCCGAACTCGCCCGCCAGCCCGAACTTGCCGCGGTCGACGTAGCCGTCCCGGACGACCGCGCCACCGATGCCGGTGCCCAGGGTGAGCATCACCATGTGGTCCTCGCCGCGCCCGGCGCCGAAGCGCCACTCGGCCCAGGCGGCCGCGTTGGCGTCGTTCTCCACGATCACCGGGAACCGCAGACGCTCGCTGAGCGCCTCCTGGAGCGGCTCGTTGCGCCAGTTGAGGTGCGGGGCGAAGAGCACTCGGGAGCGGTCGGCGTCGACCCAGCCGGCCGCGCCGATGCCGACCGCGTGGACGTCGTGCCGGTCGGCGAGTTGCAGCACCAGCTCGACGATGACGTCCTCGACGACCTTGGGGCTCTTGCTCTTGTGCGGGGTGTCGGTGCGCAGCTTCTCCAGCACCTTCCCCTCACCGTCGACCACCCCCGCGACCACCTTGGTGCCGCCGATGTCGACACCGATGGTGGGCAGCCGCAGTATCCCCGCGGGCAGGGCACGGCGACGGCGTTCGGCACGCGGGCCGAGGCCGAGCAGGGTGGGCAGGACGGCCGGCCGGGTGCTGCCTTGGGGGCTGGTCACGGCTGCGGACGCTCCTCACGGGAATCTCGGGAATCACGGGAATCACTGGAATCTAGGGACCCGTAGGACCCACGGAGCTCCTGGGAGTCCCGTGAATCGGACGGTCGGGCCAGCTCGTGCGACAGCTCCGCGAGGTCGGAGCCGCCGGCCATCTCGGTGGTGAGCTGTTCCAGGCTGATCTCGGCGCGCGGGTGGCTGCCCGCCATCCGCCCCCGCTTGAGCAGGGTGAAGTGGTCGCCGACCAGGTACGCGTGGTGCGGGTTGTGGGTGATCAGCACGACCCCCAGCCCGGCGTCGCGGGCGGCGGTGACGTACTTGAGCACCACCCCGGACTGCTTGACGCCGAGCGCCGCGGTCGGCTCGTCCAGGATGAGCACCCTGGCGCCGAAGTGCACGGCCCGGGCGATGGCCACGCACTGGCGCTGCCCGCCGGAGAGGGTGCCGATCGGCCGGTCGACGTCGTGCAGGTCGATGCCCATCTTCGCGAGCGCCTCGCGGGTGGTGGCGCGCATGCCGTCGGCGTCCAGGCGCAGGCCGCCCCAGCGGCGCATGCCCTGCTCGGAGCCGAGGAAGAAGTTGCGCCAGACCGGCATCAGGGGGACGACCGCGAGGTCCTGGTAGACGGTGGCGATGCCCCGGTCCAGGGCCTCGCGCGGGGAGTCGAAGCGGACCTCCTCGCCGCCGACGGTGTACCGGCCCTCGTCGTGCCGGTGCAGCCCCGCGATGATCTTGATCAGGGTGGACTTGCCGGCCCCGTTGTCGCCGAGCACGCAGCTGATCTCACCGGACCGCAGGGTCAGCGAGACGTCCTCCAGCGCCCGGACCGTCCCGTAGGTCTTGCCGACGCCTTCGAGCGCGAGCAGTTCCGAACTCATCGCGGCCCCCGTTCGGCCCGACGCTTGACGTAGGCGTTCAGCAGGGCGGCGAGCAGCAGCATCGCGCCGAGGAAGAACTTGAACCAGTCCGGGTTCCACTGGGCGTAGATGATCCCCTTGCTGGCCATGCCGAAGATCAGCGCGCCGAGCGCGGAGCCGGCCACCGAGCCGTAGCCGCCGGTGATCAGGCAGCCGCCGATGACCGCCGCGACGATGTAGATCAGCTCGTTGCCGACGCCCTCGCCGGACTGCACGGTGTCGAAGGAGAACAGCAGGTGCTGGCCGAGCACCCAGGCCCCGAAGCCGACCCCGAGGTAGAGCACGGTCTTCGTCCGCGCGACCGGCACGCCGACCGCGCGGGCGGCGTCCGCGTCCCCGCCGACGGCGAAGATCCAGTTGCCGAAGCGGGTGCGCAGCAGCACCCAGCTGCCGACCGCGAGCATGCCGAGCCACCACCAGACGGTGGCCTTGACGGTCAGCCCGCCGATGGTGACCTCGGAGGCGAACAGCCAGCGGCAGGACTCGAAGCCCTGCATGTCCGCGATCGACTTGGTGGAGACCGTCCCGGAGATCGCCTTGGTGACGCCCAGGTTGGCGCCGGTCAGCATCAGGAAGGTGCCCAGGGTGACGATGAAGCTGGGCAGCTTGGTGCGGCCGAGCATCCAGCCGTTGAACCAGCCGATCGCCAGCGTGGTCGCCAGCGAGACCAGGACGCCGACCCAGGTGACCGCCGTGAACTGGTACGAGACCATCGAGGAGGTCAGCGCGGCGGTGGTGACCAGCACGCCGGCCGACAGGTCGAACTCGCCGCCGATCATCAGCAGCGCGACCGGCACGGCCATGATCCCGATGGTGGAGGCCGCGTAGAGCACGGTGCCCAGCGAGGAGACCCGCAGGAAGGGCTCGGCGACGACGGCGAAGACCACGAACACCGCGGCGGCGGCGATCAGCGAGCCGAGCTCGGGGCGGGCGAGGAGGCGCCGCAGGGCCGCCGGGCGGTCCTGGACGAGCAGGTCGGGGGTGCTCACCTGGTCCCCCTCGCGACGTACTCGGCGAGCGCGTCGGCGTTGTCCTTGGTCAGGATCTGAGGGCCGGTCGAGACGGGCTTGCCGCCGCCGAGCATGTTCAGGTTGTACTTGTACAGCCAGATCAGGTCGACGCCCTGGTAGCCCTGGAGGTACGGCTGCTGGTCGACGGCGAAGCCGACGCTGCCGGACTTGAGGCCGGCCACCACCTGCGGGCCCAGGTCGAAGGTGTCCAGCTCGATGCCGGGGCGGGCGTCCTGGATGGCCTGGAGTCCGGTGGCCGCCATCGGGCCGGAGAGGGTGAGCACGGTGTCGATGCTCGGGTCGGACTGGAGCTTGGCGGAGATCGCGGCGCGGGCGTCGGGCATGTTGACGCCGTTCACGTACATCACCTGGAAGCCGGCACCGGCCTTGGACTGGGCGCCGGAGCAGCGCTGCTCCTGACCGATGTTGCCCTGCTCGTGGATCACGCAGAGCACGTTCTTGCGGCCGCGGGCGGCCATCTCCTGGCCGGCCGCCTGCCCGGCGGTGGCCTCGTCCTGGCCGATGTGGGTGAGCGCTCCGAACTTCGCGGAGTACTCCTCGCCGGAGTTGATGGTGATCACCGGGATGCCGGCCGCCTTGGCCTTGCCGAGGACGTCGGCCATGGCGTCGCCCTTGGCGAGGGTGACCAGCAGGCCGTCGACCTTCTGGTCGATGGCGGCCTGGACGAGCTGGACCTGGTTCTGGGTCTGCGCGTCGTTGGAGTACAGGAAGGTGATGTTGTCCTTGGCGGCGGCCTGCTCGGCGCCCTTGCGAACAGTGTCCCAGAAGGCGTCGCCGGCACCGGCGTGGGTCACCATGGCGACCTTCCAGCGCGGGGTGGTGACGGCGCTGCCGCCGGTGGCCGCGGCCTTGGCGCGGGCCTCCTCGGCGCGTCTGCCTCCGGTACTGCTGCAACCGGCCGCGGTGACCGCGATGGCCAGGACGGCGCATACGGGCCAGAAGCGGCGGGACGGGCGAAAGCGGGTTGTGCTCATCCCTATAGTCTCTCTGGCCCGGCCGCGCGGAATCGCACCGCCTCGCCCAGCGGGGCGATCGGCACGGAAGGTAAGGTGCCCCGGGGGACCTTCCTGGTAGTTCGCTGAGCATCTGGTCCGGACGTACGCCGTTCGGGTGGCAGACTAGGCGCCGATCCGAGCCCGGAACACCACGGCAACGTGATGTTCCTCTCAGGTTCCGCACAGATTCGGACGGCAACCGATCACCGGTTCTCTGCCGTCTGATGCCATTGACGCGCGTCCGGGCGAGTGGGGCCCGGGCGGCGAGCGACCCGGATACGAGAATTGATGGAACTGACAGGTACGCCATTCTTCATCCTCACCGTCATCCTTGTGCCGGTGTCCATCACTGTGGCGCTGCTGTTCTGGGGGAAGGTGGGCGGCCCCCAGCCGGTGCGGTTCCTCTCTCGGATCGTCATGATCATGTTCTGCCAGGTCACGGCCGTGCTGATGGTCTTCGTGATGGTGAACAACGCCAACCTGATCTACGGCAACTGGGACGACCTGCTCGGCACCGGTGACCACGTCCGCGCGGTGCCCTCGGTGGCACCGGCCGACCCGGCCGGCAACCCGAACGGGCAGTCCGCCGACGCCGCCAAGCAGCCGCCGAAGGTGCTGCAGAAGTTCGGCGGCGTGAACGACCCGGCGGTGCCGGGCGACGTGCAGAAGACCGAGCTCAAGGGCCAGGTGTCGGGCGTCGACGGCGAGGTGCTGGTCTGGCTGCCGCCGCAGTACAACGACCCCGCGTTCAAGGACAAGAAGTTCCCGGTGGTCGAGCTGATCCCGGGCTACCCGGGCTCCTCCTCCACCTGGTACGGCACCCTCAAGGTGTCCGAGCAGCTCAAGCCGCTGATGCAGCAGGGCAAGGTCGCGCCGTTCATCCTGGTCTCGCCGCGCACCCTGCTGCTGGGCAACCACCAGGACGCGGGCTGCACCGACATCCCCGGCAAGATCAACGCCGACGCGTGGATCACCCGCGACGTCCCGCAGATGGTGCTGGACAACTTCCGCGCCGACCCGTCCTCGGACCGCTGGGCGATCGCCGGCTACTCGGCCGGCGCCCACTGCGCGGCCAAGCTGTCGCTGGCCCACCCCAACCGCTACCGGGCCGGCATCGCGATGTCCGGCTACAACGACCCGGCGACCGAGGGCGACTCGCTGGTCGGCAAGGACCCGAAGCTGCGCGAGGCCAACAACCCGGTCAACATCCTCAAGACCGCTCAGCAGCCGCCGAAGGTCGCCCTGCTGGTCAGCGGCGCCAAGGGCGACGGCTACGAGGCCGGCCAGGCGATCGCCGCCGTGGCCAAGGACCCGACCAAGGTCCAGGTCGAGGAGAGCACCGGCCCGCACACCACCGACATGTGGAAGCAGATGGTGCCGAGCGCCTTCGAGTGGCTCACCTCGGTCATCCCGCCGCAGTGACAGACCGGTACGAGTGAAGGGCCCGCCGCGAACGTTCGCGGCGGGCCCTCCGCTTTCCGGGGAGCCGGACGGGAGCCCGCCGGACCGGCGCCTCACGGACGGAATCTCACAGGAAAATCCCAGGAAAACTTCGGCAAATCCCAGGAGAAGATCAGGCCAGCTCCAGCGCCAGGTAGAAGTCCACCCGGTCCTCCAACCGGGAGAGGTCCCGCCCGGTCAGCTCCTCGATCCGCCCGATCCGGTAACGCAGCGTGTTGACGTGGACGTGCAACTGCCCGGCGCAGCGCGTCCAGGAGCCGTCCGAGCGCAGGAACGCCTCCAGGGTGCGGACCAGGTCCGCCTGGTGCTCGATGTCGTACGCGATCACCTTGTCCAGCAGCCGGCTGCGGAAGGCGCGGCGCACCTCGTCCGGGACGGCGGCCAGCAGCAGCACGTGCGAGGCCAGCTCCTCGGGGCCGGCGACACAGACCCGGCCGACCCGGGCGGCGGCGATCCGGCGGGCGTGCCGGGCCTCCTCCAGGGCGCCGCGCAGGCCGCCGACCTCGGCGGCGGGGGCGGAGACTCCGAGGGTGATCCGGCCCTCCGAGCCGAGCCCGGCCTCCAGCGGGGCGAGCAGCTCGCGCAGGACGTCGGCGGGCACCGGGCCGGCCGGGGCGGGGAGCACCACCACGGCGCCGGTTCCCGCCCCGGCGACCAGGGCGCGGTCGGTGGTGCCGCCGAGCGCCTCCTCCAGGACGGCCCGCACCATGCCCTCGGGCAGGCCGGTGCCCTCGGCGCTGAGCACCAGCCAGGAGTCCTCCTGCGCCGGGGACTTGGGCTCGGGGCCCTCGTAGCGGGCGGCCATCGCCGAGGAGGCGTACAGGGTGCGGCCGAGCTCGGCCGGGTCGGCGTCGCGGCGCAGCAGGGCGAGCAGTTCGTCGGCGAGGCGGCGGCGCAGCCGGCGGCCCTCGTCCCGGCGGTGGCGCTCGACCGCGACCAGCCGGGCCAGGTTCTCGGCGAGCTGCTGGCGCTTGGTGGTCCATTCGGTGATGTCGCCGGCCACCGCGAGCACCCAGTCGGCGAGCGGTGCCTCGTGTTCGGCGGAGGCCGGGGCGGGCAGCAGCGAGTAGACGCCGCCCGCCAGCCGGGCCCGGTGCGGGGGGCGGCGGCGCTGGCGCTGGGCGGCGAGGTGGGCGCGGACCAGCTGGTCGCGGTCCTCGGCGGTGAGCCGCTCGGCCGGGCCGGCGATCACCGCACCGGTCGGGGTGAGCACCCAGCAGTCCAGGTCGAGGTCGCCGCCGAGCAGGTCCAGCACCGCGTCCAACCCGCCGCCGCCGGCCGCCGAGACCAGCAGCCGGTGCCGGTCGACCAGGGCGGCGAGGTCGGCGGCCCGGTCGGCGGAGACCTGGCGGCCGATGAACTCGGTGACGGTGCCGAAGGCGATGTCGTCGGGCACGGCCAGCAGCGGCATCCGGTGCCGGCGGCAGGCCTCGACCAGGTCCTCGGGAACCGGTCCGACCTCGGCCTCGCCGGCCGCCAGGGCGACCGCGCCGCCGGCCGCGAGGGTCCGTACGAACCGCTCGGAGTCGGCCGGGCCGCTGCGCCACAGCATGCCGGTGAGCACCAGTTCGCCGCCGTGCAGGTAGCGGCCCGGGTCCTGGAGGTCCGTGGTCATGACGCCGCTGACCTGCCGGTCCAGCTCCTCCTCGGCCGCGAGCAGCCGCAGTCGGGGGGCGCCGGG
>NZ_JAFLNG010000383.1 GCF_017427025.1 Streptomyces sp. FH025 | reverse complement strand
ACCCTGCGCGAGGACCAGTGGACGGCCATCGAGGCCCTCGTGGTCGACCACCGCCGCGCCCTGGTCGTCCAGCGCACCGGCTGGGGGAAGTCCGCGGTCTACTTCATCGCCACCGCCCTGCTCCGCGCCCGGGGAGCCGGGCCGACGGTGATCGTCTCCCCGCTGCTCGCCCTGATGCGCAACCAGGTCGAGTCGGCGGCCCGGGCCGGGATCCACGCCCGCACCATCAACTCGGCCAACACCGAGGAGTGGGACGAGATCCAGGCCGAGGTCGCCGCCGGGAAGGTCGACATCCTGCTGGTCAGCCCCGAGCGGTTGAACAACCCGGACTTCCGCGACCAGGTGCTGCCGAAGCTCGCCGCCTCCACGGGCCTGCTGGTGGTCGACGAGGCCCACTGCATCTCCGACTGGGGGCACGACTTCCGCCCCGACTACCGGCGGCTGCGCACCATGCTCGCGGACCTGACGCCCGGCGTCCCGGTGCTGGCCACCACCGCCACCGCCAACGCCCGGGTCACCGCGGACGTCGCCGAGCAGCTCGGCACCGGCACCGTCGACGAGCACGCCCTGGTGCTGCGCGGGCCACTCGACCGGGAGAGCCTCACCCTGGGCGTCCTGGCCCTGCCCGACCCGGCGCACCGGCTCGCCTGGCTGGCCGACCACCTCGACCGGCTCCCGGGCTCGGGCATCGTCTACACCCTGACGGTCGCCGCGGCCGAGGAGGTCACGGCCTTCCTGCGCGAACGCGGCTTCGCGGTGGCCTCCTACTCGGGCCGCACCGAGGACGCCGAGCGCCGCACCGCCGAGGCCGACCTGCTGGCCAACCGGGTCAAGGCGCTGGTCGCCACCTCCGCGCTCGGCATGGGCTTCGACAAGCCCGACCTCGGCTTCGTGGTGCACCTGGGCTCACCCAGCTCGCCGATCGCCTACTACCAGCAGGTCGGCCGGGCCGGGCGCGGGGTTGACCGGGCCGAGGTGCTGCTGCTGCCCGGGCGCGAGGACGAGGCGATCTGGCGCTACTTCGCCTCGCTGGCCTTCCCGCCGGAGGAGCAGGTGCGCCGCACCATCGACGCGCTGGCGGAGGCCGGCCGCCCGCTCTCCACCGCCGCTCTGGAGCCCCGGGTGGACCTTCGCCGCACCCGGCTGGAGACCATGCTCAAGGTGCTCGACGTGGACGGCGCCGTCCGCCGGGTCAAGGGCGGCTGGACGGCCACCGGGCAGAGCTGGGAATACGACACCGCCCGCTACGCCAAGGTCGCCGCCTCCCGGGAGGCGGAACAGCGGGCGATGCGCGAGTATGCGGCGGCCACCGCCTGCCGGATGGAGTTCCTGCGCCGCCAGCTGGACGACGAGCTGGCCGCGCCCTGCGGGCGGTGCGACAACTGCGCGGGGCCGCTGCACACCCCCGATGTCTCCGCCGAGACCCTGGCCGCGGCCCGGGCCGCCCTCGGCCGCCCGGGGGTGAGCTTCGAGCCTCGCCGCCTCTGGCCCACCGGGATGGACGCCCTCGGGGTGCCGCTCAAGGGCCGCATCCCGGCGGGCGAGCAGGCCGAGACCGGACGGGCGCTCGGCCGGCTGTCCGACATCGGCTGGGGCAACCGGCTGCGCACCCTGCTCGCCGAGCAGGCGCCGGACGTGCCGGTGCCCGGCGAGGCGGTGGACGCGCTGGTCGCCGTGCTCGCCGACTGGGCCCGCGGCCCGGGCGGCTGGGCCGGGCCCGCGACGGCGGACGGTGCAAGGCTGGAGCGGCCGGTCGGCGTGGTGACCATGGCCTCCTCGACCCGCCCCCAGCTGGTCGGCAGCCTCGGCGCGCGGATCGCCGAGATCGGGCGGATGCCACTGCTCGGCCGGATCGAGTACGCCGGCGGGCTGCCGCCGCACGGCGCCCGCAGCAACAGCGCGCAGCGGCTGCACTCGCTGGCCGGGTCTCTGTGCCTGCCGCCGGAGCTGGAGCAGGCGGTGGCGGCCGCCGGCGGGCCGGTACTGCTGGTGGACGACCTCGTGGACTCGGGGTGGACGGTCACCGTGGCCGCCCGGCTGCTGCGCCGGGCGGGGGCGAGCGCGGTGCTGCCGCTGGTGCTGGCCGTGCAGGGGTGAGCGGGCGGCGGCCGGTCGCCCACGAGCACCGCCGCCGTCACTCGAATGGCCTAACGGAAAGGAGCCTGCGAAGCGATTTCGATCACAGCGAAGACCCGACCCGAGAAAGGAGTGCCCGCCATGCCGAAGACGGTTCGCCATGCCCCTCGCGCGTTGTGGATCAAGGCTGGGCGGCACCTGAGCGATGCTCGGACGGCCGCGGAACATATCCGGCAGAACATGGGCTATCGGATGGCGTTCATCATTTCATCGTTGCCGCTCCGCCCCCGTTGCCGCGAGAATTGCGGGGTACCCGAAACCCGGTCCGTCGGACCCGTTCTTCGGCGTACCCAGGCACCCGCCTGCCCACGGGCCAGGAAGGAGGATCGTGATCAACGGTATCGGCCGAGGTCAACATCCCCTCTCCGGAGGTTCGGTGCCCAGACGGGTGCTGGACCTGGACACCTGGACCGCCTCGGGGATTCCGTTGCTGCGCGACCCGCGCGAGTTCGTCCTGGAGCTGCACCAGCGCCACCTGCCCCAGCCGGGCACGGTCGTGGTCGCCGTCCTGGACGCGCTCCACCACCTCGCCGCCTCGGCCTCGTTCACGCCCTGGCCCCACGACACCGACGGCTGGCAGCATCGGAACGCCCTGTTGGCGCACCTGCGCCGGGTCATCCCGCACGACCTGCGGCTGCCCGCGCCGACCCGGACGGCCGTACTGCTGCGCTGCCGCGACGGCGCGCCCGGCTGGACGGAGCAGGACGGCGCCTGGATGTGGGCACTGCGGGACGCGGCCGTGCTGCACGGGCTGCGCTGCGGCGCGTACATCGGGCTCACCCCGGCGGGTTGGCAGATCCTCGGGGACGGGCGCGGTGGGCGCAATCCGCACGCGGGGTCGTGGGCGGACGGGCCGGTGCACATCGTGACGGAGTTGCCGCCGCGTTCGCCGCTCGACGACGCCCCGCGCAGCCAGCGCGCCCGGCAGCAGGCCGCCGAGCAGGCCAAGCGCGCCGACTGTCCGCAGCGCTCCCCGCAGTCCGAGGCCTCGTGGATCCCGGCGCGGGTCACGGCCGTCGAACCGACCCGCCGCACCGGCACGCGCTGAGCGACGCCGCCGCGCACCCGCCCGACGCGCAGGCGAGCGGACCCGCGGGCGAACAGGCGAACACGCACCGGATCGGCACCCGCCGAACAGCGGCGGAACCGGATACGCGGGCAGAACTCCGGACGGGCCCCGGGCCCGGCACCGTACGGCACCGGGCCCGGAACGACTGTCAGGCGTCGATGGGGCGGGCGGTCAGGCCTTGACCGGGCGCCCCGGCGCGGCTCCGGCCGCACCCGTGGTCGGCCCGGCCTCCCCGCAGACCACCAGCAGCGCGGTCGCGCGGCCGAGGGCCTCGGTGTACGCCTCGGCGGCCCGGGCGGCCGAACCGCCGTTGACCACCAGGACGACCACCTCGCGGCGGACCGGCCGGGTCAACGCGGCGTCGGCGTAGAACACGTCCCCGCCCTCGGTGAGCTGCGCCCAGTAGCGCTCCTCGCCGAAGGAGAGTTCGTGCTGCTGCCAGGGGTGCGCCTCGCCGACGGTCAGGACCAGGATGTCGCCCGGGCTGCGGCCGGCGTCCAGCAGCAGGTCGACCGTGTCGTCGGCCCGCTCCAGCGCCTGGGCCGGGGTGGCGGCGACGAGCTGGACCTCGACCTGCGGCGTGGTGGGGGCCGGGCGGCGCGGCGCCGGTCCGGGCTTGGGGATCAGGCGCGGCGGGCCCGAACGGTCGGCACGCGGCGGCGCCAGCCGCGGGGGGCCCGGACGGGGTCCGGGCACCGGGAGCGGTGCGGCGGTGACGGTGGTGGGTGCGGTGGCGGGCGCGCCGCCGGTGGCAGGTGCGTGGAGGGCTTGTGCGTCCGACTCGCGTGGGAAGGGAACGCCGGGGCCCGGGAGGCTCTCGTGAATCTCCGACTCCTCGGGGAAGACAGGCATACCCGGATATCTATCAAATGCCGATCGGACGCGCACGGGCGCCCCACCCCTTGGGCGTCGGGCGCCTGCCGCCCCCGCCCGGGGCAATTCCAGACGGACCGTCAGAAACCGAGTGTCAACTGTTCGTCGGCGGATCCCTGACCCGCGCCGACGACGTCCCGACCGCGCTTGAGGTGCCGCCACTTGGGCAACGCGTCCAAGTACGCCCAGGAGAGCCGGTGGTGCTCGGTGGGGCCGTACTCCTCCAGCGCGGCGCGGTGCACCGGGGACGGATAACCGGCGTTGTCCGCGAAGCCGTACTCCGGGTGCACCTCGCCCAGTTCGGCCATCAGCCCGTCGCGGTGGACCTTGGCGAGCACCGAGGCGGCGGAGACGCAGATGCAGGACTGGTCACCCTTGATCACCGTGCGCACCCGCCACGGGCCGCCGAGGTAGTCGTGCTTGCCGTCCAGGATCACCGCATCGGGCTCGACCGGCAGCGCCCCCAGCGCGCGGACGGCGGCCAGCCGCAGTGCCGCCGTCATGCCGAGTTCGTCGCACTCCTGCGGCGAGGCGTGCCCGAGCGCGTACGCGGTGACCCAGTCGGCCAGGACCGGCGCGAGTGCCTTGCGGCGCAGTTCGGTGAGCAGCTTGGAGTCGGTCAGCCCTTCCGGCGCCCTGCGCAGCCCGGTGACGGCCGCTCCGACGGTGACCGGCCCGGCCCAGGCGCCGCGCCCGACCTCGTCCAGCCCGACCACGAGCTTGGCGCCGGCCCGGCGGAGCGAGCGTTCGACGGAGTGCGTCGGCGGGACGATGGGCATGGCGGTCTTCCGTTCCGGTGGGGGCAGTCTCCAGCCTAAGCCCGCCCTACGGCTGCCGGATCAGCGGTACCAGGACGTCGTCCACCAGCCGGACCGCGAAGTCGGGCGGCAGCCGGTCCTGGCCGCAGGCCTTCACCTGGAACATCAGCATCGCCGGGACCACGTCGGCGACCAGTGGGGTGACCGCGCCGGGCCGGACGTCCCCGCGTTCGACGCCGCGGCGGAGGATGTCCAGGATGGTCTCCTTGATCGGCTCGACCACCCGCTGAACGATGAAGTCCTTGAACACCTGGGCCTGTTGCTGGGAGAGCTCGCCCATCAGCGCGTGCAGGGCGGTGCCCGCCGGGGATCCCATCGCCTCCGCGAACACCCCGATGAGCTGCAGCAATTCGGCACGAGCCGCCCCGAGGTCGGGGGTGCCGTGAGGGCGTGGCAGAGTGGCGTCCAAGGCGTCGACGACGAGGTCGACCTTGGACGCCCAGCGCCGGTAGAGCGCGGCCTTCCCGGTCCGCGCCGCAGCGGCGACGCCTTCCATCGTCAGTCGCGCGTAGCCGCCGGAGGTGAGCTGGTCGAGCACGGCCTCGAAGATCGCGTTCTCCAACTCCTTCCCCCGCCGCCGCACCGGCCGTGTGAGGACCTCCCGGGCTGCCCGTACCGGGCAGAGGGGCTCCGGCCCGACCCCGGACTCCACCCCGAGCGCCGCCACCGGGGCCACCGCCGCCACGAGGGCCACCGGGGCCACCGGTGCTGCGGGCACCGGCGCTGCGGGCACCGGCGCGGTCGGCGCGACCGGCGCGACCGGCGACGGGCGCGCGCCCTCCGCAGGCCTGGCGGCCGCACGACCGGATGCCCGGTCCGCCACCAGGCGCCGCACCAACCGATCCATCGCCATCACCACCCCCTAAGGAACGCTTGCGTTCACTATTCAGGCCAGGATATCGTCCAGATTAGTGAACGGGACCGTTCCTTCCTAGTCTGCGTCGGCACGCAGCAGAACACCCGGGTCCGGCGGGTCAATCGGACTTCGGCCGGACTTCGACCGAGTACCAGGCACCGAGCACGTAGCCAGCAGGGGGCACATTCGTGGCTATCTCCGACACGCTCAGCAAGAAATCACCACCTCAGGGCCGCCAGGGCGGGGGCGGGGGCAAGGGCATCACCCTGACCGTCATCGCGGCCACGCAGCTCATGGTGGTGCTCGACGCGACCATCGTGAACATCGCGCTGCCGCACATCAAGGACGCGCTGAACTTCTCGACCACCGACCTGTCGTGGGTCATCAACGCCTACACGCTGACCTTCGGCGGCCTGCTGCTGCTCGGCGGTCGAGCGGGTGACATCCTCGGTCGCCGCCGGGTGTTCATCTTCGGCACCCTGCTGTTCGGCTTGGCCTCGCTGCTGGGCGGGTTCGCGCAGGACAGCGGCCTGCTGCTGGCCGCCCGGGCGCTCCAGGGCATCGGCGGAGCGATCTGTTCGCCGACCGCCTTCGCCCTGATCGCCACCAACTTCGAGGAGGGGCCGGAGCGCAACAAGGCGTTCGGCGTGTTCTCGGCTGTGGCCGGTTCGGGCGCCGCGATAGGCCTGCTGGCCGGCGGTCTGCTCACCGAGTACCTGAACTGGCGCTGGGTGTTCTTCGTCAACGTGCCGATCGCCGTCCTGATCGCGATCGCCGCGCCGCGCTACATCACCGAGTCCGAGCGCCACCCGGGCCGCTTCGACCTGCCCGGCGCGCTGACCTCGACGCTCGGCCTGGTCGGACTGGTCTACGGCTTCATCCGGGCCGCCTCGGACGGTTGGTCGGACGGCCTCACGCTCGGCTCCTTCGCGGCCGGCGCGATCCTGCTGGCCGCCTTCTTCGTGGTCGAGAAGCGCACCGACCAGCCGATCACCCCGCTGCACCTGTTCGCCGACCGCAACCGCACCGGCGGCCTGGTGATGATGCTCTGCCTGGCCGCGGCCATGTTCGGCATCTTCTTCTACGTCGTCCTGTTCGTGCAGGGCCCGCTGGGCTACAGCCCGCTGAAGGCGGGCGTATCGTTCCTGCCGATCAGCGTGGCGATCATCGCCGCCGCGCAGCTCGCCTCCACCCTCCAGGCCAAGTACGGCCCGAAGCCGTTCATGGCGGGCGGCGCACTGCTGGTCACCGTCGGCCTCACCTGGCTGACCCAGATGGGCAAGGACAGCGGTTACCTGGACGGGGTTCTCGGCCCGACGGTGGTCTTCGGCTTCGGCATGGGCCTGATCTTCGTCCCGGTGATGCTGCTCTCGGTCGCCGGCGTCCCCGGCGAGGAGACCGGCGCCGCCTCCGGCCTGCTCAACTCGATGCAGCAGATCGGCGGTTCGCTCGGCCTGTCGATCCTGACCACGGTCTTCGCGCACTACGCCACCGCCGAGTTCAAGGTGCAGCTGCCGAAGTTCATGGCCTCGGCCACACCGGAGCAGCTGGGCTACCTGAAGGACCACCAGGACTTCCCGGCGGGCACCGACGCCGCCAACTCAGTCCTCACCGAGGGCATCTCGCACGGCTTCATCGTGGGCGCCGCACTGGCGGCGGTCGCACTGCTGGTCGCGCTGTTCGCGATCAAGGCGAAGGCCAGCGACCTGCCGGGCGAGACCGCCGGCGTCGCGATCCACTGAGCCGATGCGCTGAACC